>JBKPBV010000239.1:0-11065 GCA_046727055.1 Actinomycetota bacterium
CCTCAACGCCGGTCAGCTCACCCCACAACTCGCGGTACCGGCTCTCGATGGTCTCCACCAGCACCAGCGGATCCAACGCCTCATCTAGCAGACCGCCGGCCTCCAGATCGCAGAACTCGCCGTACAGGTTGGTGCGCGCGATGGTCAGGTCGTGCTCGCGCTGACCGTCGGTCAGCTTGTCGTGGAGCTCGCTGGTCTCGGCATCCACCAGATAGGCCGCAAACGCTCCGGCGTCACGCCGGAACAACGTGTTGGACAGTGATACATCACCCCAGAGGAAGCCGATCAGATGCAGCCGCGCCAGCAGGACGACCATGGCGTCGACCAGCCGATTGACGGTGTCCTGCCGTACGCCGCGGTTGAACAGGGATCGGTACGGCAGTGAGAACTGCAGATGCCGGGTAATCAGGATGGGATCGAGCGGCTCGCCACCATGATCGACGCGTTCGGTGACCACCCCGAAGGCGTCGACTGAAGGGGTGTCGAGCCGGGTGAGGTCTCGCAGTAGCCGGTACTCGTGCAGTGCGAGGTGCTCCATGACCTCCTTGAACGCGTACACCTCGGTGCCCACGCGGACGAAACGGACGACGTGCCGCGATATGCCGCGGGGAAGGGCGACCAGGTTCTCCTCGGGCCACTCCGCCAGTGGAGCCGCCCAGGGCAGGGTGATCAACCGAGTGTCGGGCTGTGCCGCGAGGAACCTGGGCATGAGTCCAATCTTGGCAGCAAGCAATCGGCCCTCCGCACCGTGTGCGGAGGGCCGATTGTTCTGATCAGGCTTGTTCTGATCACTCGAACTGCATGCTATGCAATTCAGGAGAGATGCGATCGCTGGTCACTTTGGAGAACACGTGTACGTGTGTCGGATCGATCAGCAGGCGCACGCTCTCGCCACGGTTTGGCGGCGTACGGCCGTGGATCCGGGCGACTATCTGCTGAGCGCTGATCAACTCGTCCTCGGCGATACCCGACAAGGTCCCGTAGATGAACGCATCGGCACCCAGCTCCTCGACGACGCCGACATCGATCGGGATGCCCTCGCGACTCTCCGGGTTGTCGGAGAGTTCGAAGGCCTCCGGGCGGATTCCCACCACGACGTTCCTCTCGTTCGGTGCCTTCGCGAGGGTTTCGCGGGGCACCGGAACGGTGTAGTCACCCAGGTGCACGCCGTCCGACTGCACCTCGCCCTCGATGAGGTTCATGGCAGGCGAGCCGATAAAGCCGGCGACGAACAGGTTGCGTGGCGCGTCGTACAACTTCAGCGGAGTGTCGCATTGCTGCAGGAGGCCGTCCTTCAACACCGCTACGCGGTCACCCATCGTCATGGCCTCGACCTGGTCGTGGGTCACGTACACAGTAGTGACGCCGAGCCGGGTCTGCAGGGCTGCGATCTGGGTGCGGGTGGAGACGCGCAGCTTGGCATCGAGGTTTGACAGCGGCTCGTCCATCAAGAACACCTGCGGTGAACGCACGATGGCGCGGCCCATGGCGACGCGCTGCCGCTGGCCACCGGAGAGAGCCTTCGGCTTGCGGTTGAGGAAGTCCTCCAAGCCCAGCAGGTGGGCGGCCTCTTGAACGCGCTGCTGGCGCTCCGTCTTCGGGATGCCAGCCATCTTCAGAGCAAAGCCCATGTTGTCAGCCACCGTCATGTGGGGGTACAGGGCGTAGTTCTGGAAGACCATGGCGATGTCGCGGTCCTTGGGCGGCAGATCGGTGACATCGCGCTCACCAATCCAAATTGATCCCGCGTTGATTTCCTCCAAGCCCGCGAGCATGCGAAGCGAGGTGGACTTCCCGCAGCCGGATGGTCCGACCAGGACCATGAATTCGCCGTCGTCGATGTCCAGATTGAGTTTGTCGACGGAGGGGTGGTCTGCACCCGGGTAGACGCGCGTTGCGTCCTTGAATGAAACAGTGGCCACGCCACACTTCCTTTCCACGGGCAGGTACGTGCCCGACGATCCGTAGTGGAAATTCATAGCCGGGGACAGGGACCCCGTGCTGGTCAGAACACTAGCGCAGTAACGCCTTCCTGGGCAGTGCTGCGTACCCGGATACCCACGTGCGCATCATGATTCAAGATCAGCTGTTGGCCCGAGCCTTGTTTCCCAAGGAGGTTCCGCCTGAAATCTTGCCGAGATGTTCGCAATCAGTGTTGAGGGATCGTCGCCGACTGTCTGATCTCGAGAATTATCGGTTGCGCTGTCCTTGCCGCGGGCGCGAGTGCCTTCTCGAGCTGGTTGGGAGCGCCGGAATCGAAAATTGACCGTAAGCCGTGCCCCGAGACCCCTCAGCACTCCACGATATTGACGGCTAATCCGCCGCGCGCGGTCTCCTTGTATTTGATCTTCATGTCCGCACCGGTCTGCATCATGGTCTTGATCACTTTGTCCAGACTGACGGTGTGCCGGCCGTCGCCATGAAGTGCCAGTCGCGCCGCTGTTATCGCCTTCACCGAAGCGACCGCATTTCTTTCGATGCAAGGAATCTGAACGAGTCCGCCGACCGGATCGCAAGTCAACCCAAGGTGGTGCTCCATGCCGATCTCAGCGGCGTTCTCCACCTGCTCCGGCGTGCCACCGATTATCTCGGCAAGCGCACCCGCGGCCATCGAGGATGCCACGCCGACCTCGCCCTGGCAGCCGACCTCGGCGCCGGAGATTGATGCCGTCTGTTGGTAGATCGCGCCGAGAGCTCCGGCGACCAGTAGGAACTTCACGATCTCGTCCTCTCCCGTGCCGGGCACAAACTCGACCGCATAGTGCAGGACAGCCGGAATGATCCCGGCGGCGCCGTTGGTCGGCGCGGTCACCACCCGTCCACCCGAGGCGTTCTCTTCATTGACCGCCAGCGCCCACAACGCCACCCAGTCCATGACGACAAGGGGATCGACTTCGTTACGGCCCGCGTTCTCCGTGAGCCGGTGGTACATCTCCGCAGCACGGCGCCGGACCTTGAGGCCACCGGGCAGTACTCCGAAGGTGCCACAACCGCGCTCGATGCAGTCGGTCATGACAGACCAGATCTTGACCAAGCCAGCACGAACCTCCGCCTCGGGCCGTCTTACACACTCATTAGCGAGCATCACCTGGCTGACGCTCAGGTTCTCCCGGCTGCAGTAATCCAGCAGTTCGGTCCCGGTGCGGAACGGATAGGGAACCGGCGTCGGATCGGGCAGCAGTTGGGGATGTCCGGACTCGTCGTCGTCCAAGACGAACCCGCCACCGATTGAGTAATAGGTGCGCTCGCACAGCACCTCGCCGTCGCAGTACGCGGTGAAGGTCATGCCGTTGGGGTGGAATGGCAGCGAACGCCGGCGATACAGAATCAGATCGTCTTCAGGATCGAATGTGGCTGTGTGCGTGCCGTTCAGCCGCAGCTGTCCGGTTCGCCTGATCTCATCGGCGCGTAGTGGGCCGCTGACAGTATCGACGGTTTCTGGATCTTCGCCCTCCAGCCCCCACAGCACTGCGTTGTAGCTGCCGTGGCCGTGTCCGGTTGCGCCCAGCGAGCCGAACAACTCTGACCGAACGCGCGTCGTACGCGGGAGCAGACCCTCGCGGTCTAACACAGCGACGAAACGGCCAGCTGCACGCATTGGTCCGACGGTGTGGGAGCTGGATGGACCAATGCCGATGCTGAACAAATCGAAAACACTGACCGGCACCGTTCCAGTCTGCCTCCTGGCGGCGGCAAGAACGAACGAGCCCTGCCGGCTCATACCCGGCAGGGCCAGGAAGGGCACTTCCAGTCTGCTGCGCGGGCTCATGTGAACTTTGCAGCGACACGCCCCCGGGCCCTAGTTGCTATCAATTGTCCCGACACGCAGTTAATTCCGTGTGACACGCCGGTGACGGAAAAAAGACTGCTAGGCCTATTGCCAAGGGATTCCAGGAGGCATTTAATTGGTCTACGCCACACACGCGAGCTTCGGTTCGCAAAGTGGCCAGAAGCTCCGGTCAACTCATACTTGACCGGAGCTTCACCCATTTTTTTTTGTTGCGCTCGCGCAACGGGCGCTGTAGCTGAGTCGTTCGTCGCGCCCAGCGCAACGGCTGGACAGCCTCGTTGGCTACTTTCTGATGCAAGCCGTTGCGCTGGTCGCGCCTGCACTCCTCAGCGGCGCCCTCCGACGCTCGCGCAACAGAGCCTCTACCGCTCGCGCAACGGGCGCCGGTCGCAGTATGCGCGCTGAGCTTGTCGAAGCCCGCGGGCCGGTGCCCTTCGACAGGCTCAGGGCAAATGAGCAACAGGCTCAATGCACATAGCCAGATCGTGCACTCCTTTCGGCTCAGTTGCGGTGTGGCAGTGTGGCGATGTGGGAGGCAGGTCATGAAAGCCCTCGTGAAGACGCGACCGGGACCAGGACTGGAATTAGTCGATGTTCAGGTGCCGACGGTTGGGGCGAGCGACGTGTTGGTGAAGGTCAAGGCCACGGGCATCTGCGGCACCGATCTGCACATCGAGTCTTGGGATGAGTGGGCCGAGAAAACGCTGCAACCACCGGTGACCGTGGGCCACGAGTTCTCCGGCGAGGTGGTTGAGATCGGTTCCGGCGTCAGCGACGTTGCGGTCGGCGATCTGGTGAGCGGCGAAGGTCATCTGGTCTGTGGTCGCTGTCGCAACTGCCGGGCTGGCCGGCGGCATCTTTGTATTCACACTCGGGTCATTGGGGTCCATCTTGCCGGCGCCTTCGCCGAGTACGTGGCACTGCCTTCCAGCAACGCCTGGGTGCATCGCGAGCCCATTGATCCAGAGGTCGCTGCGATCTTTGACCCCTTCGGCAATGCGGTCCACACCGCGTTGGCGTTTCCGATGCTCGGCGAGGATGTCTTGGTTACCGGTGCCGGGCCGATCGGCATCATGGCCGCAATGGTCAGCAAGCACGCCGGCGCCCGGCATGTCGTGATCACCGATCGCAGCGACGAGCGGCTAGCTCTCGCGAGCAAACTTGGCGTCAGCCGAGCTGTGAACATCGACCGTGAGAATGTCGGCGACGCGCAGCATGAGCTCAACATGCGCGAGGGATTCGATGTCGGGCTTGAAATGTCCGGCAGCTCAGCTGCGCTGCGGGACATGATCACGCAGATGACGCATGGCGGCAGGATCGCAGTGCTAGGCCTGCCGTCGGCCGAGATCAGCGTCGATGTTGCCGCGATCGTGCTGAAGATGCTGACGATCAAGGGCATTCACGGACGCGAGATGTTTGAGACCTGGTATGAGATGTCGGTACTGCTAGAGAGCGGACTCGACATCTCCGGAGTGATCACCGACCGCTTTCACTACACCGAGTACGAGAAAGCCTTCGCGGCGGCGCGTTCCGGTCATGGTGGCAAAGTGATCATGAGCTGGGAAGGATAAGGAACGAGACGATCATGTACTCCACTCTCAGAGATCAACTCGCTGATGAGCTTGTGACGCTCAAGGAAGAAGGCCTGTACAAGGCTGAGGCGGCGATCAGCACGCCACAGTCGGCCCGGATCGCGGTCGGAGACCAGTGGCTGCTCAACTTCTGTGCCAACAACTACCTCGGCCTGGCTGACCACCCGGCCATGATCACCGCTGCCCAGCAGGCGCTGGGGCGCTGGGGGTTCGGCATGGCCTCGGTCCGCTTCATCTGCGGCACCGCGGAGATTCACAAGGAGCTCGAGCGCCGCCTCGCGCACTTCCTCGGTACCGAGGATGCGATCTTGTACTCATCCTGCTTCGACGCGAACGGCGGCCTCTTCGAGACGCTGCTCGGCCCCGAAGATGCAGTGATCTCCGACGAGCTCAACCACGCGAGCATCATCGACGGCGTACGGCTGTGCAAGGCAACCCGCTTGCGTTATGCCAACAGAGACATGGCCGACCTGGAGGCCAGACTGCACGAGTCCCAAGCGGCGCGGCACCGGCTCATTGCAACTGATGGGGTGTTCTCCATGGACGGCTATGTCGCACCGCTTGACGACATTGTCGACCTTGCCGAGCGTTATCACGCGCTGGTGATGGTGGACGACTCTCATGCCGTCGGATTCATGGGCGCAACCGGCGCCGGTACACCGGAATTGTTTGGCGTCCAGGATCGGGTCGACATCGTGACCGGAACATTGGGCAAGGCCCTCGGTGGCGCGAGCGGCGGTTATACCGCCGCTCACACAGAGATCGTCGAGATACTTCGGCAACGCTCCCGGCCGTATCTCTTTTCTAACTCCCTCGCGCCTTCCATCGCGGCTGCAGGCATTGCCATGCTCGATCTGCTCGAGACATCCGGCGAGATGCTGCAGCGGCTACGCGAGAACACGGCGTACTTCCGTTCGGAGATGGTGGCGCGTGGCTTCGAGATCCCGGAATCTGATCATCCGATCGTGCCGATCATGATCGGTGACGCCGTGCAGGCCGCTGCGATGGCGGATCGGCTGCTGGCCGAGGGCATCTATGTGCGAGCGTTCTCGTTCCCGGTCGTCCCCCGCGGCAAAGCCAGGATCAGAACCCAGATATCCGCCGCACACTCTCGTGATGATCTTGACCAGGCGATTACGGCATTTGAGAAGGTTCGCCAGTAGCCGGGCGCGCTACCGGCACCTGGATGGAACGCGAATGCTTACGGACGATCTGCTTGCCCAGAGGCATCAGGGAGACCTCGATCAGCTTGAAGTTAGCGATCGCCAGCGGGATCCCGATGATCGTCAGGCATAGCACGATTCCGGTGACGATGTGGGTCAGCGCCAGCCACCAGCCAGCGACGATGACCCAAATGACATTGCCGAGGAAGGAAAAGATTCCTGAGTTTGGCTTATCGACCAGTTCCCGACCGAATGGCCACACGGCGTAGCTCGCCATGCGGAAGGAGGCAATGCCCCACGGGATGGTGATGATCAGTAGGCAGCAAATGATCCCAGCCAGCATGTACGCGAGCCAGAGCCAGAAGCCGCTGAAGACGAACCAGATTATGTTGAGCAATGTACGCACGTGTCCAGGTTCGCACCGGGTGCCTAATGCGGCAATAGGGCGGTTCCCGGGCCTAGCCCTCGCCGGAGGATGCCTGGGCGGCAAACGCTTCGTACGCGTGCTGATCAAAGAGCACGAACCTGACCTCTTCCACACGGGTCTTGGTGGCCCGCACCGTTTCCAGCGCTATGCGAGCTGCATCATCAACAGGCCAGCGGTAGACACCTGTCGAGATAGCGGGGAAGGCGACTGTCGTAGCGCCGAGCTCGTCAGCGACTGCAAGGGAGTTGCGAAAGCAGTCGGCGAGCAGCTGCGACTTGTCCGTCGACATTGAGTACGTCGGCCCGACGGTGTGGATGACCCAGCGGGCTTTGAGCTGTCCGGCCGTAGTAGCGACGGCCTGGCCAGTCGGCAGGCCGTCGGGGTACTTCTCTTGCCGGAGGTCCTGACACTCGGCAAGAATCTCGGGCCCTCCTCCACGATGAATTGCCCCATCCACCCCGCCGCCGCCCAGCAGGGTGTGGTTGGCCGCATTGACGATCGCTTCAACGTCTTGCTCGGTGATGTCGCCCTGCACGAAGGTGATCTTCATTCCCATAACCTCTCCAGCCCATTGGGACGACGACAGGATCGCCGGTGTGGTCCACGGCGATGAGCACGTGGCCACCACCGATGAGGTGCGTCGCACCCCGGGCGGCCTGCCACGAACAGCTGCTCAGCCTGGCGCGCGTATGCGGCAGACCTCTTGTCCTGCTCAATTCCGCTCATCGGTGCTTCCCGTGCGTCCGACCACCAGTGTTGGGAACCCTTGCTAGTACTAGTACTAGGCCCAACCTAGTGCCACCGACTTGGTGCCAGTATCGAGCGGTGAGTTTGGCTTGATTGCGGGGTCTATGTACGTCAGCAGGGCGATCTCGGGTAATCGCCTGGAAGATCAAGCGAAGTGGAGTGAGCAATGGACGCGTTCACCACATGTCTGTGGTTTGACACTCAAGGTGAAGAGGCGGCGAAGTTCTACACATCGATCTTTCCGAACTCGAGCGTGGGCCTGGTGACGCCGTACCCCAGTGGGGAGCAGGTCGGTCAGACCATGACCGTCGACTTCGTGTTGAACGGGAGCAAGTTTGTAGCGCTGAATGGTGGGCCGGAGTTCAGGTTCAACGAGTCGATCTCGTTCATGGTGCCGTGTGCGGACCAGGCCGAGATAGATCGTTACTGGACCGCGCTCACCGAGGACGGCGGCGAGGAGTCAATGTGCGGCTGGCTCAAGGACAGGTTTGGCGCCTCCTGGCAGGTCGTGCCCGCGCAGATCGATGAGCTGCTTGCTAGGAGCGATCCCGCACAAGCAGAGCGAGTCACCCAGGCCCTGTTCCAGATGAAAAAGATCGTGATCGCCGACCTGGAGGCTGCTGCAGCCGCATAGCCACCAATCCGGACCCAGGGAATAGTCGCGGCGCAACTCGCGAGTGGAATCATGCATGCTGCCAGCACTACCCGAGGGGGTCGAATGGATCACGACGATTTGGAACCGACCAGTGCGACCTTGACCGCAAGCCGCCGCCAGCTACATGGGATCGCCGAGTGTCTGCTTGCCGGACCCGAATACCGAGCGACAGGTGAGATTGCGCTCCGGATTACTGCCGGAGGTTTCGGCACCACAGCTGGACCCGAGATGCGCCTGGACGGGCTGGAGCTTGTTCACGGCGATCGGCGAGTGCCGGCTGCCGGGTCGTTCGGGGAGGTTGCTGATCAACTCGGGATCGAGTTCGGAGCGCCGGCGAACCTGTACAAGGAGGGCAGTGGCGCGCGGCCGGATGACGCTGTTGATCTTGATCCAGCAGCGGTGCGACTCCTTGTCGACTGGTTCATGTTGAGCGATGCTGCGCTGCGCGATCTTGATCCGAGCCAGCAGCCGATCTTGTGGCCCGAACACTTCGATGTGGCGATCCTGCTGGACAACCGCTCATACGGATCCTCACCCGGAGACGATTTCCACGCGACTCCGTACGCATATGTCAGTGCATATGATCATGATGGCGACCCGTTCTGGAACGCGTCATTCGGTGCGCTCAAGGATGCCGCAGAGTGTCGGTCAACTCACGATCTGGTGGCTTTCTGGCGCGAGGGCCGAGCACTACTCCGCGGGGGTTAGCCCGCGCTGCGAGCGAGCCCCGGGCTACATTGAAAGGGCGGATTTTGTGCCCTGCACGCGCAATCCGACGCTCGCAGGGCGTTGAAAGGATCCACGGTGAGCATTGATCTCGAGGGCATCAGTTCGCCTGCCCGAGTTGCAAATCCCGAGGAGGGCATCTCCGCCGACGAGCTTCAGCTGGCCGCTCGCAATCACGGTATGCCGCTCGAGGCGCTGTGTTGGGACATCACCCCGCCCGGACTGCACTACTTGCTGATCCACTACGACATACCAGCGATCGACCCCAGCACCTTTCAGCTGGTCATTGACGGCCTCGTCGACACCCCGCTGTCCCTGGACCTGGCGGCCCTCCGAAGCCGGCCCCAGATCTCCTCAGTCGTCACGCTCGAATGCGCGGGAAATGGCCGAGCCCAGCTGCTGCCACGTCCGGTCAGCCAACCGTGGCTGACCGAGGCCGTCGGCACCGCTCGCTGGACGGGCACGTCTTTGTCGAGCTTGTTGCGAGAGGCCGGAGTTGCTGATGGCGCCGTCGACGTCGTCTTCACCGGCGCTGACCACGGCATCGAGCGCGGCCTCGAGCAGGACTACCAACGGGCGCTTCCCCTCACCGAGGGGATGGGTGAAGACGTGATGGTTGCGTACGAGATGAACGGTGCGCCACTCCCGCCGCAACACGGGGCTCCGCTGCGCTTGATCGTTCCGGGCTGGTACGGCATGGCTCACGTCAAGTGGCTGCGCCGGATCACCGTTGTCGGCAAACCTTTCGATGGGTTCCAGATGCGGGCGTACCGGTTGCGCGAAAGCCCTGACGAACCTGGTGTTCCGCTGACTCGGATCGAGCCGAGGGCTCTGCTGATCCCGCCTGGATTCCCGGACTTCATGTCGCGCAGGCGGGTCGTCCGGTCCGGTGCGGTCCAGATTGAGGGTCGGGCGTGGTCGGGGTGGGCGCGCGTCAACATGGTGGTGGTCAGCATCGACGGTGGAGACACCTGGGAGGCTGCTGATCTTGAGCCGGCGCTGGACTATCACGGCTGGGCGCACTGGACATGGACCTGGCATGCCGAGCCTGGCAGTTACCTGTTGTCCGCCCGGGCTATGGATGCCAGCGGCCGAACCCAGCCGCTTGGACAACGGTGGAGTCGAGGCGGGTTTGCCAACAACACCATCCAAAGAGTCCCCGTCACGGTGATTAGTTCGGAAATGTCACCCCCTGTGCACTGAGGTGTGACCCTTCGCCGAGATTGGGTAAGGAGTGTCTGACCGCTCCGCTCAAGGTTGCGCGGGGCAGCAACGCGACCAGAACAGGAGGTTCCTATGGGTTTCGTGGACAAGGCGAAGGACAAGGCCGAGGAGCTTGCCGGCAAGGCCAAAGCAGCCATGGGTGATGCAACTGACAACCCGGACCTCGAGGCCGAAGGCCGTATGCAGGAAGCCAAGGCGGACGTCAAGCAGGCTGGCGAGGATGTCAAGGACACCGGTGACAGCGTTGCCGACGCCCTGCGTTCGGCTAGCGAAGCCACTAAGTTCGGTGACACAGACACCTCGCGGTAACCGGCACAACACTCAGGAACTCGGACTCTCTTTTTGTGCGCTGCTCGCACATCGCGCGAGCAATCCGCCTACTTCGTCGTCACTCGCCGAGGAAGAACGCCTCCGCTCGCTCCTCCTCAGCACGGCGGCGCGCGATTCCCGATGCTCGCAGCGCATTGTCGAGATCCCGATAATTCGCTGCTTCAGACCGGTGTAGCGAACGTGTGCTAGAACGCTGGATGTGGAGCTGATTCGCCAGGGCAAAGTCCGCGAGGTGTACGCCGACGGCGATGACCTGATCTTGGTCGCCTCCGATCGGGTGTCGGTCTATGACGTGGTGCTACCGACACCGATCCCCGACAAGGGCGCGGTCTTGACGCAGTTGTCCTTGTGGTGGTTCGGTCAAGTGGCCGACCTGGTGCCCAATCATGTGCTGAGCGAGAACGTCCCACC
>JBKPBV010000240.1:0-4337 GCA_046727055.1 Actinomycetota bacterium
GGCATGGCCAACGTGATCCTGACCAACGGGGCCCGGCTGTACGTTGATCACGCACATCCGGAGTACTCCAGTCCTGAAGTGACCTGCGCGCTGGACGCGGTGCGCTACGACAAGGCCGGAGAGGCCGTGATGGCGATCGCCGCGCAGCGTGCGACGCAGTCTCTGGGACGATCGGTCCGGCTTTACAAAAACAACACTGACGGCAAAGGGGCCTCGTACGGGACCCACGAGAACTACCTGTTGCAGCGCAGCACACCGTTTGACCGCATCGTGACCCAGTTCACGGCGTTCCTCGTCTCGCGGCAGGTGATCATCGGCGCCGGCCGGGTGGGTTTGGGCCAATCCAGCCAGACGCCGGGCTTCCAGATCAGCCAACGCGCGGACTTCTTCGAGGCGGAAGTGGGACTGGAAACCACCCTCAACAGGCCGATCATCAACACCCGCGACGAGCCGCACGCCGACGCGAGCAAGCATCGCCGGTTGCATGTGATCACCGGCGACGCCAACCTCTCCGAAATCTCGACTTATCTCAAAGTGGGAACCGCATCCTGGGTGCTGCGGGTCATCGAAGCAGGTGAGCTCGGCAGCGACGTCCGGCTGGACGGACCGGTGGCGGCGATGCGGACGGTGAGCCATGACCTGTCGGCTCGCGAGCCGCTTTATTTGACCGAGGGCCCGAGCATGACGGCGTTGGACCTTCAAGAGGTCTACCTGGACGCTTGCCGCAACCATTACGAGCGAGTAGCCGGAGATCTCACCGAGACGGCCCGGATCGAGGCAAAGGACATCTTCAGCCGCTGGCAGGACTGTCTCGATGCGTTACGGACTGACATCTTCAGCCTCGCAGATCAGCTCGACTGGGTCGCCAAACTGAAGCTGATGGAGTCCTATCGGGAGCGCGACGGGCTCACCTGGGCGGCTCCCAAGCTGGCGCTCATCGACCTGCAGTACGCCGACGTCGATCCGCGGCGCAGCCTCTACCGGGCTCTGCTTGTCAACGGGAAGATGCGGCGGCTGGTGACCGATGATGAAATCGATCGCGCTCGCACCTCCCCACCCGAGGACACGCGGGCGTATTTCCGGGGCAGGGTCATGGAGAAGTTTGGTTCCTCGGTGGTCGCTGCTTCCTGGGACTCGGTGATCTTCGACGTACCCGATCGTCCGGCGCTGCAGCGATTGCCCCTGTTGGACCCCTTGCGAGGCACTCGCGAGCAGGTTGGCCAGCTGATCGATGAGTGCAATTCGGTGACTGAGTTGTTTGCTGCACTCGGTCGCTAGAGGGCTCTGTCGCCACTCTCCTCGCGAACCCGGCTGGGAATGTCGTGGGCGTTGTCGGCGCTGTTGGTTACGCTGGACGCCAGCACACCCGAGGAGCAGGTATGGCTGAGTCAGAGCAGAGCCAACGCAAGGCAAGGCGAGCCGACGATCGTGAGGTCGAGGAGCTGGCGCCTGCCGATACGGCGCACAAGGCGGAACTGGACTCAGAGGTGGACTCGCTGCTGGACGAGATAGACGACGTACTCGAGGTGAACGCTGAGGAGTTCGTACGCTCGTTCGTTCAGAAAGGCGGCCAGTGAACGACAGACGACATGTCGTTGAGCTGACCTCTGAGTTCTTTCGTATCGGGTCTTCTTCCTTTACCGACTTCGTCTCGCGCGTAGCCCCGGACATGCTGCCGTCGTCACGTGTCGCAACGGCCGGGCTCGGTGACCTCACCCCTCACGGCACAACGATCGTGGCTGCGACCTTTCCCGGCGGGGTAGTTGTGGCCGGCGACCGGCGAGCCACGATGGGCAACATCATCGCGCAACGTGACATCGAGAAGGTGTTCGCGGCCGATGAGTTTTCGATCATCGGTATTGCTGGGGCCGCTGGACTAGCCGTCGAGCTGGTCGGCTTGTTCCAGGTCGAGCTGGAACACTACGAGAAGATCGAGGGGGCCCCGCTCTCTCTGGTCGGCAAGGCGAACCGGCTGGCGACAATGACCCGGCTGAATCTCGGCCTTGCCATGCAGGGCCTGGTGGTCGTGCCCCTTTTCGCCGGCTGGGATGAAGCGACGGGAGAAGGGCGAATCTTCTCCTATGACGTAACCGGCGGCCGCTACGAGGAGCATGCATACTTCTCGGTTGGATCCGGCTCGGTCTTTGCCCGAGGATCGCTGAAGAAGCTCTACCGGCCAGACTTTGAGGCGGACGAAGCGGCCATGGCAGTGATCCAGGCGCTGTACGACGCTGCCGACGACGACTCGGCGACCGGTGGACCCGACATGGCTCGGAAGATCTTCCCCGTAGTCCTGGCCGCAACCGCGGACGGCGTGCAGCGGCTGAGCGATGAGCAGACGACCGAGTTGATCGGGCAGCTGGTAGCGAGCCGTGCGGAGCGACCTGATGGACCGGGAGCGCCACTTGCCTAGGACGTACCCATGAGCATGCCGTTCTACGTCGCGCCCGAGCAACAGATGAAGGATCGCGCGGATTACGCGCGCAAGGGCATCGCCCGGGGTCGTTCAGTGGTTGTCATGCACTATGCAGACGGCATCTTGTTCGTGGCCGAGAACCGTTCCCAGGCGCTGCACAAGGTCAGCGAGATCCACGACCGCATTGCGTTTGCAGCTGTTGGCCGATACAACGAGTTTGAGAATCTGCGGCAAGCCGGAATCCGCTACGCCGACGTACGCGGCTACACCTACGACCGGACCGATGTGACGGGTCGCGGACTGGCCAACACGTACGCCCAAGTGCTTGGCACGATCTTCTCCTCCGGCGGTGATAAGCCGTACGAAGTGGAGATCGTGGTTGCCGAGTTGGGCACCACGCCCGCGCAGGACCAGATCTACCGGCTGACTTATGACGGTTCGGTGGCGGACGAATCCAATTTCGCCGTCATGGGTGGGTCTGCTGATGCCATCGCTGAAGTGGTCAGTCAGGGATTCCGTCACGGGCTCAGCCTCGCCGAATCGGCCAAGCTTGCGGTGCGCGCACTCGCCTCCGATGGCGGCCCGAATGCCCCGCCCCGGGTGTTGGGTGTGGAGTCTTTGGAGGTTGCCGTCCTCGACCGGAACAGGGCGATGCCCCGAAAGTTCCGTCGTATCAAAGGGGACCGGCTAGCGGTCCTACTCGCTGATGAACCCGAACCCGCCAACAGCACGTGAGCGAGACCAGACCGTCCACCGGCGTTGAGAGGCGCCGCATCAGCCGAGTCGTGATCATCGGGGCTGGGCTCATCGGGGCATCGATCGGTTGCGCTCTTTCGGCGGCGGGCTATGCGGTCCATTTGCGTGATCACAAGATCAGCCATGCCCGAGTCGCCGCTGGTCTGGGTGCAGGCACGATCGAGCCTCCGGTCTCCGCAGATGTCGACTTGGTCGTAGTCGCAGTGCCACCGGGCGCCATCCCCGCCCTGGTTGCCCACAGTCTGCAGGTCTATCCGAACGCGACGGTCACCGACGTCGGCTCGGTGAAAGCCAGGGTGCTCGACACCTTGTGGCAGCGTGATGTCGACCTGGTCCGCTACGTCGGCTCGCATCCCATGGCCGGCTCGCACCATTCAGGGCCAGTGACGGCCAATCCGCAGCTGTTCGTTGACCGCACCTGGGTCGTTACCCCCCACAGGCGTTCTGCACCCGAGTCTGTGGAACAGGTACGAGAAGCAGTGCGAGCATGCCGAGCCCGCGAGGTGATCATGGACGTTGATGATCACGACGCGGCGGTCGCGCGGGTGTCCCACCTACCACACCTGATGTCGGTGCTGGTCGCTAGTCACCTCACACGCGTTCCAGAGCGCGACCTCAACCTGGCTGGTCAAGGACTGCGCGACGTCACCCGCGTTGCCGGCAGCGATCCGGTGCTGTGGGAGCAGATTCTCGGGGCGAACTCGAATGCCTTGCTCGAGGAGCTCCGCGGCATACAGGACCAGCTGGGTTTGTTGATCAAGGCCGTTGAGGCGGCACCGGCTACCGATGAGCTGCGGAGCCAGCTGGAGCGTGGTGTCGCGGGGACCCGCAAGATCGGCGGAAAGCACGGTGCGGCACCGGTCAACTACGCCGAAGTCGTTGTGGCGATTCCTGACTCCCCGGGAGCGCTGGCGCGGCTGTTCGGGGATGTCAGCGCTGCGGGAGTGAATGTGGAAGACATCTCTATCGAGCACGACCCAATCCGAGAGATCGGCTACCTCGCCTTGTCGGTGGCGCCGGAGCACGCGGAGGCGCTGGTGGAGACCATGTTGGCTCGTGGCTGGACGGTGTCCTGACTTCGGGTCGACGCGCCGGGTCGCTTGGGGAAATCCGGCCCCTCGTTTTTGGGCCGGTACGCTGTGGCGCGTGTCTGAGGCAGCGATGA
>JBKPBV010000241.1:0-9786 GCA_046727055.1 Actinomycetota bacterium
CATCTGCTCCTCTTCGTTGCTCATCTCGGGGTTGTGGTCGCGGTGTGCGTCATGGGCGAAGGAGGACCTTGATCGCTCGCCGCTCATCCATCGCCCGGTAACCCTCGGGGGCTTCTTCGAGAGGCAATTCGAGGTCGAAGACCTTGCCGGGGTCGATCTGCCGGTTCCAAATCAGATCGACGAGGTCGGGCAGGAAGCGACGCACCGGGGCGGGCCCGCCGTGCACGTGTACGTGGGACCAGAACAGCTCGTCCCCAGCCAATTGCACGTCATGGAGAACGCCGACGAAACCGACATGCCCGCCCGGGCGGGTAGAGCGGATGGCCTGCAAAAACGACTCCTGTGTGCCGACCGCCTCAACAACCGAATGCGCGCCCAATCCGTCGGTGAGGTCCTTGATCTTCGCCACCCCCTCATCGCCACGCTCTTCGACGATGTCGGTTGCCCCGTACTGCAGCGCAAGCTTCTGCCTTGGCTGGTGACGGCTCATTGCGATGATCCGCTCCGCCCCGAGCTGCTTAGCAGCCAAGACCGCAAGCAGCCCAACCGCGCCGTCGCCAACCACAGCAACCGTCTTACCCGGGCCGGCCTCCGCGGCAACAGCACCAAACCAGCCAGTACCAAGCACATCAGAGGCTGCCAGCAAGCTCGGGATCAGATCGGCCGCAGGCAGCTCCGGGGTTGCCACCAACGTCCCGTCCGCCAGCGGAACCCGCAGCCGCTCGGCTTGGGCAGAGCCCATGCCCACACGCTGGATGCACGCGCACTGATAACCCGCCTGGCAAATCTGGCAGGTGTTGTCGGAAGCCCAAAACGACCCGACGACGAACTCGCCCGGCTTGATCGTCCTGACCTCGCTGCCGACCTCCTCGACAATGCCGACGTACTCATGCCCCATCGGCTGCGGCCCATCGATCGCCCCGATACCCCAGTAGGGCCACAGGTCCGACCCGCAAATGCAGGTCGCGGACAGACGGAGGATCGCATCGGTTGGCGCCACGATCTTCGGCTCGGGACGGTCCTCGACCCCGACCTCCCGGGGGGCGTACATGACAGCGACACGCACAAGCTCTCCTTTTCGTTATGTAGTTGAACACGGCCAGCTGGAACGCAACCGAACCAGCGACCACGGCATCTAGGATTTCCGCTACACGCGCCCCGAGGAAGTCCCTATTAAAAGGTGTACTGACACGGCATCCCAACCGCTCCGGCCGAGTCGTACTGTCGTGACATGGACAACCGGGCCGAGGTCCGCGAATTCCTCATCTCGCGGCGAGCCAAACTCAACCCGCAGCAGGCAGGCCTCCCCAACGTGGGCAACCGTCGCGTCCCGGGCCTGCGTCGTGGCGAGGTCGCCGCACTCGCTGGGGTGAGCATCGAGTATTACTCCAAACTGGAACGCGGCGCCATTGCCGGCACCTCCGCCACCGTCCTCGACGCGATCGCCCGCGCCCTCCAACTCGACGACGCCGAACGCGCCCACTTGTTCCACCTCGCCCACGCCGCCGACGGCACCAGCGCGGGAATGCGACCCCGCCGCCGTCCCGCGAGACCCTGGACTCCACGGCCCAGCCTGCAATGGGTCCTAGACACCATCAACGCGCCGGCGATCGTCCGAAGCGGGCGGATGGACCTGCTCGCGACCAACCACCTCGGCCGAGCCATGCACTCCTCGCTGTACGACAGCGACCCGAGCAGCCAGCCGAACTTCGCCCGCTACACCTTCCTCGACGACGACTCACACCGCTTCTACCCCGACTGGGACACCGCCGCCGATACGTGCGTGGCCATCCTGCGCACCGAAGCCGGACGCGACCCTTATGACAAGGGTCTGCACGATCTCGTCGGGGAGCTTTCCACTCGCAGCGAGGACTTCCGCCGCCGCTGGAGCGCCCACAACGTCCGCTACCACGGCGCGGGCACCAAACACTTCCACCACGACGTCGTGGGCAATCTAGAGCTGGCCTACGAGAGCGTCGACATGATCTCCGAACCCGGACTCACCATGACGATCTACGCCGCAGAACAAGGCTCACCGACCGAACACGCCCTCGCCCTCCTCGCATCCTGGGCGGCCACCCAAGACGTGGACATCGCAACCCAGCCGACCTAGCCCGCCGATGAGTCGGTGGCAGCAGACCTATCGCATGGACGGAGACAAACGCGGTCTCGCCGAGTTCACTTCAGCCCCGTTGACGAGAGTGCGGAAATCCATGACAGCAGTTGACAACTGTTCGCCAGGCTCCAAGCTGATGCGTCTAATCGCCTGGCTTCCGCGCTTCGGCGAACGTCTCCCACCCTTGCCAGACGATGACTGGAAGCATCGCGAGCGCGCCTACGGGGTCGGCCCACCACCAACCGAACAGCGCGAACGCGCCCACGCCGACGAGCAAGGCGAGCGACAGGAACGAGCAAACCAATGTCTCTCTTGAGTCGGCCACTAGAGCACGGCTGCCCATTTCCCGGCCCGTGCGGTGCTTGGCGTACGCCAGTACGGGCATGACTACCAACGAGAGCACCGACAATGCGATGCCGACCGGGGAAGTCAGCGGCTCCTCCTGCTGGAGGAGGGCAGACATCGCGTCGTACGTGATGTAGGCGGCGAGCAGGAAGAAGGTTGCCGCTACCACGTACAGGGCACGTCTCTCGGCCTGGCTTTCCTCGCTGACCGCTGCGTCTGGGCCTACTTTGCGGAGACGCCACAACAGTCCGACCCCACTGATTACCTCGATGGCCGAGTCGAAACCAAACCCGATGAGCGCGACGCTGCCGGCGACGATCCCCGCCGCAATGGCCACGACGGCTTCGATGATGTTCCAGCCGACCGTGAAGTGCTCAAGCCGCAGGGCGCGGCGGTGAAGCTGAACCCGCCGTTCTGTCGTGAGAACCGCCATAGCACCCAGAGGCTAACGCCCCGGGCCGCAGTCGAGCCTCGCGCAGCCGCGGAATCGGCGTCCCGCTCGGCGGCCACGTTCGACGGCGGCGATGCCCCAGGTGTTAGTCGTTTCCCTGTTCTCTAGGCCAGGGCGTGGTGTCTGGGACCTCGATGCCCAGAGCATCGACTTCTTGGCTGAGGAAGCGGAGGGCAGCCGCCATTGCCAAGGGCGGCTCCCGGCCTTCCAGCTGGTCCTCATAGGCCGCTCGGAGCAAGACATAACTGCGAAGTGTCTCATGGCCGTTGATCGGTTCTGTTATACCCTCCAGCGGTCGCCAATAGATCCGCGTCCGAGTGATAGCTGGCTTCGGGTTCACATCAGACCATTGGACCATGAACACAAGCGTTGACGTGACGGCCATCTGGTGCCTCTGCCTGTCCCGGACAAAGCGCAGGGCAGGAAGCACGCGGCCGTCATCGTCGGCATCGCGGCGCCTGGTGTACATCGGATCGGTGTGGTCCAGCCGTTCGTCTAGCGCGCACGCCCAGTTCACGAAGTCGCCGATCGCGGCTGCAGCCAGCTCCTGATTGGGGATCGTGTCGCGATAAGCACTCAAGCAGAGTTGTAACGCGGCGCGTAAGCCGATGACGGCGCGTTGATACTCAGCGTCGGTAAGAAGATCCCAGTAGATCTCCCATTGATCGAGCTTGCTTTGACTCACGGTTTGCAGAGTGGCGCAGCGCAGCTGTCGGCGTAGGGCTACGAGCACATCGTGGCGGGATCGTTACCTGCGCCCGGCGGAGTTGGTTCGCCCGAGGTCCCGACGGGTGACCGCGCGCCGTCCGTACCTGCTGATGGTTGGTTTGAAACTGTCGATGAGAAATTCCGCGGGGTCGGCTCTACAGCAGTGGTGAAACCATCGTGGATTGAAACCGAGGGGGTCGAAGTGTCTGCATCAGTGCTCGAGATGTCGATGTCACTCGATGGGTAGATCGCCGGCCCCAAGGATGAACTTGGCAACGGCTTCGGCGATGGTGGTCAGCGCCTGCACGATTGGTTCGTCACTCCAAGTGCATGGCGCGTACACAACGCAACGGGCGCTCGAGGCCGGTGTGCTGGATGAGTTGGAAATTCACCAGATCCCGGTGCTGTTCGGTCGTGGCCGTCGGATGTTCGAGGTGCTGCCGCCGCGCATCGAGTTGGAGATCGTTCGGGTGATCGACACGCCGGAGGCCACACACATCCACTACCGCGTCCGTGGGTGAGCCGGGGAAGCCCCTGGACGCACGAGACGACACGGCCCGGACGTGATTGGGTCGTGTCGTCGTCGCTTACGTCGGCCGGCGGGCTGCAATCACGATAAGCGCGACCAGCACGACAACAGCGCCAGCTATGAGCAATCCCATACCCCAATGGGCGGGCGCAACCGCCGCGGTCGCCGCCCGACTGCCTAGCGCCCCGACGAGTTCGGCGATATTCTCCGCGTGCTTTTTCACGATCGCTCCAACGATCCCGATAGCGACGCCCCAGAACATCAGCCAGGCTGGGATCTGATTCGTCTGCCGCTGCAAGGTCTGGCTCATCGATCCTCCGAGTGTTGCGTGTCGGTCAGATTGGCCCAGTCGGCTGGTTGGTGTGGGGCTACGAGCGCATCGTGGCCGGATCGTTACCCTGCTACCTCCCCTGATGAGTCGGGACACTCTGGCCGCCGCCGACCAGTAACAAATCACCGCCGGCCATGAGATCGTGCTCAAGGTGTGGCCGGGGCCTGCCATGAGAAGTCGCCGGAATCTGAGCCCGCGAGAAGGGTTTGAGTTCCGGCTCAGTACCAGTACTTACGTCCACCAACGGCGCGGCCCACTTGACCTAGAACTAAGAAGACAACCCCGATTACCAGGACAATAATGCCGATCGTCCACAGAATGCCGATGTCCAGAAGCAGGCCCAAGATCAACAAGATGACACCAAGAACAATCACGTGATCCTCCTTGACCTCCTTCTACCCGCGAATGGTCCGCTTTACACAGCGAGTCATTGCCTCGATGCCCAGAGCTCTGCTAATTCGCTGAGCTGGCAGTGCCGCTAGCCGCCGCGCTACACCCGGTGATACAGACGACGGCACCATCTTCACTGGCGCCTGGGGACACCTCACCAAGCTCTCACGCCACCGCAGGCCGGCCACCCGAACAAGTGCGGCGAGTGGCACCTGCTGCGGCGTCCAGCAGCGGTAGAACGCCAGTTCGCCGGTGCCCAGGTTGCGCCGGATCAGCAGCCTGTGTTCACCCGGCTCGGGGTCGTCGACGTGGACCAGGCCCAGTCGTACCAGCGGTGGCCCTTCGAGCCGACACCGGCGCTGCGGATCTGCCAGGCCGACGCTGGCAGGGGTGACGGCCAGGTCGATTGCCCGGCGGGTCGCGGCGTGCGTCACGATCTGGTGGTCACGGGCGACGGCGAGCACGTGCCCGATGGGCCGTTCCCGTAACGCCTTGCAGCGCCGGGTCATTGCCGTACACCTCGTCACCGGCCACCCACCCCGCCGGGGCGCCGGTGTCAAGCGCCCTTTCGATCATCCGGGCGGCCAGCTGCGGCTTCGTCTGGAACGACGTCTCCGCGGGAACGCCCGCATCCGCGCAGCGCTGCTCGTCGTCGGTCCGCGACCGGGGCAGGTACAGGTCCCGGTCGATGAACTCGTGCCCGGCCTCGGTGGCGTAGGTCAGGTAGACGGCGACCTGCGCGTTCTCGATCCGCCCGGCGGTGCCGGTGTGCTTGCGTTGCACCCCAACCGTGTCGGTGCCCTTCTTCAGATCGCCGGTCGCGTCCACAACAAGAACAGCGTCGGCGCTGCCGAGACCATCGACGACGTAGCCGCGCAGGTCGTCGCGCACCCCGTCGTGGTCCCACGACCCGCGGGCCAGCAGATGCTGCATCCCATCGGGCGTGTCGTCCCCGGCGTGCTCGGCCAGCGTCCATCAGTTCGTGCGCGGCACGCCGGACAGCAGCCCGCGCGCGAACGACCGCACCCGCCGCCGCGACTCGACTCGGACGAACCGCGCCGCGACCCGGCCCATCAGCTCGTCGTACTCCCGCTCCCACCGATCAGCGTCTACGCTGTGGCACGCGGCCGCCGCCACATGTTCTTGATCACAAAACAAGATCATCGGCAGCGCCCGTACCTCATCTCGGCAACGCCACGCCAGCAAGATCACGATCTACGCTGCCGTACTAGGCGTTCACGGTCCTTGGCAGATGTGCGGGCGTGACGGCGAGCTCGTCCTGGATGCTCGGCAGTGCGATGTTCACGGACGAGTCGACCAGCACCTGCAGTAGCTGGGCGGGCGCGATCACCAGCGGCGGGACCATCTCACTGCCAGCCGTGCGCCAGTTCCTGTGATGCCGGGGATTTCGTGTATCGCGGGCGTATCGAAAATCGCATACGCCACCGCAACAGTCTTCGGTATTCCGTGGAGGCATGAACCACAGCGCATCACTGTCAGCGCCAGCCCATCGTACGCGCAGGATCGTGCTCGTCAGTCTGGCGATCCTCGGTGTAGCGATCGCTGCGTTCGTCGTGCGGCCGTCGCTCGTGGTGTCCGCTCCGTCGAGTTCGTCGGCCGAAGTTGGCCAGTCGACCAGCAGGCAGATCGCGCTGGACGAGGCTGACGGTGTCATTCCCGACGGGGTGGCGGTCTCGGTGTTCGACGAGGAGATACCGGCGGTGGGCAAGCTCCACCCGGATCTCCTCGATGCCTTACGTCGGGCGGCGACGGATGCAGAAGCCGACGGCGTCGGGCTTCGGGTCAACAGTGGTTGGCGGTCGCCCGAGTATCAGCAGCAGTTGTTGCAGGACGCTGTCGTCGAGTATGGCTCGCAGGAAGAGGCCGCGCGGTGGGTGGCCGCTGCGGAGACGTCTGCTCATGTGTCGGGTGAGGCGGTCGACATCGGCCCGTTCGATGCCGCGGCTTGGCTGTCTGAGCACGGTGCCGCGTACGGGCTGTGTCAGATCTATGGCAATGAGTTTTGGCATTACGAAGTGCGTCCCGATGCTGTCGACGACGGTTGCCCGCCGATGTATGCGGATCCCACTGAGGACCCCAGGATGCAGCCGTGAATCGGGTCCTGGTCGCGCTTCAGCGCCGATCAGGTGCCTTTCGACCGCCGACCTTGCAGACGCTGCCTGTGGCGGTGACTGCGAACGTGGTCAAGTTTCGTGCGCGTACTCGGAGCACGATCATGGCCGTGGTCAAAGCCGACGGTTACGGCCACGGCGCCGTCACGGTCGCCGAACCTGCCGTTGCCGCCAGTGCCGGGTGGCTCGGGACGACGAGTGGTGTCGCCCTGGCACGCGACGCCTCCCAGCTACGCGACGCGCTGCGCTGTGCGGCGCGATTCGACGACCGGATCCTGATCGAGGACGTCGTCCCGGGCCGGGAGATCGATGTGGCCGTCCTGCGTGGGGCCGATCGCTGTCGATGGGCGTCGCCGCTGGAGATCCAGACCAACGGCCTGTTCGACACCCAGTCGAAGTACGACGGTTCAGCCCGGTTCAGTGTGCCCGCCGACATCGACAGCGCAGACCGGGCAGCCCTGACTGGGACGGCGCTGCGGATGTTCGACGCGCTCGGCTGCGCCGGTGTCGCCCGCATCGACTTCTTCCTCACCGACCACGGACCCGTCCTCAACGAAGTCAACACCATGCCGGGAATGACGGCCGAGTCCCAGGTACCGAGAATGTTCGCCGCAGCCGGACTGCCCTACGAGCAGCTGCTCGCGCGCCTGGTCGACACTGCCACCGTGCCCGGACCCACGAGCCCGGGATCTGAGCGTGTGAAGCCATGACCCGGCTGGCCCGAGAAGGCTGGGCAGACATCGCGAACGGCAGAGGAAGTCACGGTCACCGTGCCGGGGGGTGTCCGGTTCGGGTATGTCGGCGATATGCCGTGCTGCTTAGGCTTCAGGCATGCGCGTGCTGATCGTGGAGGACGAGCCCTACCTGGCCGAAGCCGTCCGTGACGGTCTCCGGCTGGAGGCGATCGCCGCCGACATCGCCGGCGACGGCAACACCGCCCTGGAACTGCTCAGCATGAACTCCTACGACCTCGCGGTCCTCGACCGCGACATCCCCGGCCCCTCCGGCGACGAGATCGCCCGACGAATCGTCGCCTCCGGCAGCGGCACCCCGATCCTCATGCTCACCGCTGCCGACCGGATCGACGACAAAGCTTCCGGGTTCGAGCTCGGCGCCGACGACTACCTCACCAAACCGTTCGAGCTTCGGGAGCTCGTCATTCGGCTAAGGGCGCTCGACCGCAGACGCGCGTACGTCCGGCCCCCGGTCCGCGAGATCGCGGGCCTCCGGCTGGACCCCTTCCGTCGGGAGGTCTTCCGCGACGGACGCTACGTCGCGCTCACCCGGAAGCAGTTCGCCGTACTCGAAGTCCTCGTCGCCGCCGAAGGCGGTGTCGTCAGCGCCGAAGAGCTACTGGAGCGGGCCTGGGACGAGAACGCCGACCCCTTCACCAACGCCGTCCGCATCACCGTCTCCGCATTGCGCAAACGACTCGGCGAACCATGGCTAATCGCCACCGTGCCCGGCGTCGGCTACCGAATCGACCCAGCACCCGGCACCGGACGTGAGTGAGAAGACCGTGGATAGAGCCCCTGGTTTGAGTGTTCGCCTCAAGCTCACGCTCAGCTACGCCGGATTCCTCATGGTCGCCGGCGCCTTGCTGCTCGCGGTGGTGTGGGTGTTCCTCCTGCGCGACGTGGCCGTAGTCTCGAGCCGCCCCGGTGAATTCGTGCCTATCCGCTCCATCATTCTGCACTCCTACGCCCCGGCGACAGCCGCGGTGCTGGCCTTCCTGCTGGTGTTCGGCCTCCTGGGAGGATGGATCCTCGCCGGCCGGATGCTCGCACCACTCACACGGATCACCGACGCGGCGCGGATGGCCGCGAACGGATCACTGTCCCACCGGATCCGCATGGAAGGCCCCACGGACGAATTCCGCGAACTCGCCGACGTGTTCGACACCATGCTCGAACAACTCGAATCCCACGTCAGCGAACAGCAACGATTCGCCGCGAACGCCTCCCACGAACTGCGCACCCCGCTGGCGATCTCGCAGACCCTCCTCGACGTCGCCCGCAACGACCCCACGCGGGACCAGGGCGAACTCATCGAACGCCTCCACACTGTCAACACGCGGGCGATCGACCTCACCGAGGGGCTCCTGCTGCTCAGCCGCGGCGATCGCAGGGCCTTCATCCGCGAGCCCGTCGACCTCTCCCTCATCGCCGAAGAAGCCACCGAGACGCTGCTTCCCCTCGCCGAACAGCGCAGGATCACGCTCGACGTCACCGGCCAGACGACACAGACCGTCGGCTCCGCGGCGCTCTTGCTGCGGATGATGACGAACCTCGTCCAGAACGCCATCGTCCACAACCTCCCCGCCGGCGGCACCGTCACAGTCCACACCGAATCGCAGCACGACGCGAGCGTGCTGCGGGTCGAGAACACGGGCCATCCGCTCCCATCGGAGCTCGTACCGACCCTCACCGAACCCTTCCAACGCGGAACAGAACGCATACGCACCGACGAGCATGCCGGCGTCGGCCTCGGGCTGGCCATCGTCCACAGCATCGTCCAAGCACACGACGGGGTCCTCGACCTCACACCCCGCCCAGCCGGCGGTCTCCTCGTCACGATTCGACTTCCCGGCATGCCGCAGGCATCGTCCCCAGAGCCATGAACGTTACGATCTCGGAGTACAAGCTAGTGCGGCGCGTCTAAAGTAGTTTTACAGTGGAATGCGCGAGAATGAGGGGTGCGCGCGCAACCGTTGGGCCTGCAGCCGGGTGATCGTGAGTTGTTGGAGTCCTGGACGCGGTCGTCCTCGATCAGAGCGGGTCTGGC
>JBKPBV010000242.1:0-30858 GCA_046727055.1 Actinomycetota bacterium
GCGGTCCTACTGTCGGAAGACACCCGCTCGGAAGGGAGCCTGCGATGACCCAGACCAATCAAGTTAACGGGAGCCCGCCACCGCTGACGGTTGTCGAGCCAGGCGAGGGTGAGGTGACTGGGGATATTGGCGGGATCGGTATCGCTTTCAAGCTGCGGGGGACGCGACACCAAACGGGATGGTCTCCGTGGTTGAGCACCCATTTGCAGTCGGCGCCTTCGCACCGCCGCACGTGCACACTCGAGAAGATGAGTACTCCATCGTCACCGAAGGAGAAATCGGCTTTCGTTCCGGAAGCCGGGAAGCGGTCCTCGGCCCCGGCGGATACATCACTAAACCTCGCGGCGAAATGCACGCCATGTGGAACGCAGGTTCGGTCCCGGCACGAATGATCGAGATCATCAGCCCTGCTGGACTCGAAAACTACTTCTGGGAATTGGTGGAGCTCGTCCGCGCCGGAGCCTACACCGACGCCGAAGATATCCGACTCGCCGAAAACTACGGGGTTCAGTTCGGCGAACCAGACTGGCTTCTAGACATCATCGACCGCTACAACCTCAACCCACCCTCGTGAGGAGTGAGCCATCCCAATAGGCCCTCAGGTCACAACCAAAATGGCAGATTTCTGCTATGTCTACGGTTCCGCGGCGGTCTTACGGTCGGAGGACAACTGCTAAGAAGGGAGCCAGGGATGACCCAGACCAAACAAGCCACCGCGCTACGTGTGCGGAGGGCGAATGAGATAGAAGCTAGTGGCGATCCAGCGGTCGCGGTTGACCGCTACCTCGTCGAGAGTCGCGACACTGGCGGATCGGTGGCTTTAGTCGAGCACGTCTTGGCGCCCCGGGTGCTAGCTGCCCCGCTGCACCGGCACAGCCGTGAAGATGAGTACAGCGTCGTCCTCGAAGGTCGGCTCGGGGTGTTCCAAGACGGCGAAGAGGTGATCGCCGCGCCAGGTGACATCGTGTTCAAACCGCGCGGGCACTGGCACACGTTCTGGAACGCCGGTGACGAGCCCCTACGCCTGTTGGAGCTGATTGCACCAGGCGGAATCGAGGTGCTGTTCCGCCGGTTGGCCGAACCGGGGGGCGAGTACGACCCGGCAACTCTGCCAGCCCTGGTCGCCGAGTACGGCGGCGAGGTGGACTTCGAGGCCACCATGTCTCTGGTACAGCAGCACAACCTCCTCTTCTAGGCTCAGTCATGCCCGCCGGCGCAGCGTCTCCCGAGGAACTCGAAGGAATGCTGGAGGACGCCTGCCTGCTCAATGACACATCGTTCTTACCCAACCTGTTCGACGTCGACGCCGTCTTGTTGGCCCGGGGGGAAAGCCAAGTACGCGGGCGGTCCGCGATAGCCAAAGTGATCATCGACAGGCTTCGGGATGGCAGCAGCTACGTCGCCGCCCCGAACCTGGTGATGCAGTCCGGCATGCTGGCCTTGATCATCTCCGACGCTGCAACCTCAGTGGCCCGGCGGAGCCTGGATGGCTGGCGTTACCTGATCAGTCGTATTGACCTGTGAACTGCTCCCGAGATGTCTTGCCGCCCATCTCATGCGAACGAGTCACGATTTCGCTGACTTCTTCATCGCTCAGTTCGATGGCATCCGTGGCTTCGGCGAAGACTGCGGCGAAGACTGCACCGTGCGGCGCGGAGAGCCGGGCACCGGCGGCGGCGAGATGATGGACGGTGCCAAGTCCGGAATTGGCCAAGCAACGCAGCACCCTGGTCCGTGTGTCCTCACCGAACCCCGGCGGTGTGGGAGGTCCTTGAAATGCCGATCGACAACGATGTGTATAACCGCGAAGGTGAGGGCTCGTGGGAGGAGGACAACCCGCTCAACCTTCGTCACGGGAGCCTCACACCAGGCCGGTCGCATATTTCCGCGAGGTTCTGACGAAACGACTGGGCTCGACCTTGGAGATTGCGGGGGCGGCTTCCTGGCCGAAGAGTTCGCGCGCCGCGGATGCCGAGTGGTCGGTGTGGATCCCTCTGCGGTGTCGATCGAGACGGCGAGCCGCTACGCCACTGCCAACAACCTTTATGTTATGTCGACTATCAGGTTGGATTCGGTGAGCGATTGCCCGTAGCGGACGACGAATTCGATCTCGTCTACTGCTGTGACGTGCTCGAGCACGTGTCCGACCTCGACGCGTCAGGGCGAACAGAGGAAGGATCACCTACGGGGAGCCGCAACGCGTTCAGCGACCTAATGGCCCAGCCCGAGTGGGCGTGGTCGCTTAGTTTGGCTATGGGGCTGACCACCATGTTGACCACCATTTGGGCTTGTCCACCGAAATACGCCCAAGTGCAAAATCCATATTTTTAAGGAAAACTGGACGTCGGGGGACGTCCTTGGAAACGCTGCCGATGTCTGGGGTCAAGGGGTCGCGAGTTCAAATCTCACCAGCCCGACCAGTGTTTGCCCTTGTCGGGGGCACTCCGCCCGCTCAGATCGAGGTCCATATCAGCTCTTCATGGCCGGTTGTGTTGTGCACTAAGCGTGCAATCTTTAGTTGATCTTGCTCTGGAGTGCGTGTAATCACGGCTACGGCCCATTCACGGCACGCTTGCCGATGACCGGCATCATGTACGCGTAGATGTCAGCTGTGATCGAGATCGAGATGTGGCCGAGGAGCTTGCTCACGATGCAAATGTCAGCACCTCCAGCGAGTGCCAGGGCCGTGAAACGGTGCCGCAGGCCGTGGAATGTGACACACCTACCTCGAGCTAGGCGATACGTGTATTACTGAGCTGCAGAGCCCGCTCAATGGCACTGGCCGTTCCCGCTGTCGAGGACCTCACCTCGCGGGGCCGCCGTGAACTCCCACGTGTACGCCTGCTCGGTCAGCTGCAGGCGCAGCACACCGTGGCGCCCGGTAATCCTGACTTTGCTCGACGGCTTGGGGTTGCGGAATTTGTAATGGCTCCGGCCGCCTGTTCCTGCGACGAACTGCATCACCCCTTCCGGGTCGGCCTCTCCGTCGGCATTCATTGGCGTGAACCGCTCGTAGTCGTGGTCGTGCCCGGCAAGGACGACATCGGCGTGCGCCCGAGCAAGGATCCGCCACAGTGCATCGAGTTCGTGGTCGTTGCCGTGCGGTCCTGAGCTGAAGCGAGGCCGGTGCCAGTAGGCGAGCACACACTTACGTGGGTGAGCCTCTAAATCATGTTGGAGCCAGCGGGCTTGCGGATCCGAGTCGCCGCAACCGCCAATCTGGTGACATTCCGAGTTCAGCGCGATCAGGTGCCAGGCGCCGAGATTGTAGCTGTAGTAGCCCTTATCGGGCTCACCGGCGCGCTTGCCGAAGTAAGCGAAGTACCCCCGAGCTCCAGCGGTTTGATATTCATGGTTCCCCGGCACCGGGAAGGTGATATCGCGGTAGGCACCCCAGGTGTCTGCGTAGGATGCCTCGAAGTCGGCCAGCGAACCGCTCGGGTACTGGTGGTCGCCAAGGGTGAGTACCGCGTCAGGCCGGATCGCTTCAAGCACCTTCGCAGTGCCTTCCATGCCGCAGGCGTTGGGTCTGTTGGTCCTTCGGCCAGGCGGGCAAGCGATGTCACCGGCCGCGCCAATGATCACCGATCCCGGGTCCCGCGCGGGCTGGGAGCCGATGTACAGCGGCGTAGCGCCCGGGTCGGGGGGCCGATGCGCATAGACCACGCCGACCGCAGTGAGAGAGCCCAGCACCGCCACCACGACAACGGCAATCAAGATTCGCCACAGAGCCCGCCCGGGCGGTCGCTCTGGACGCTCGGCTGAGGGAGCGCGGGGCCGGAGACGGGTCCAGATCGGCAGGGCCACAGCAAGGACCAGCAGGACCAGCAGCGCCGCTCCAACGCTCAAAAGGCCATCCCTTCCAGGATCGTCGGAGTCATCGATCAGGCGGCTCTTGGACCGAAGGTCCTTGGACAAGGCTACTCTCAAGGCTGATCGTGTTTAGCCGAGAGCTGTGCAGTCTGCGGTCTCCCCGACGCTCCCGTGGCAGGCTGCTTCGATGAACTGAGCACCGCCGACTTCCACTCATAAGGCAGCGCGTTGCCGACGGCGGCGATGTCGTCTAGACGATCTTCTGGCCTCTCGACCAAGATCTGCGCTGCCAGGATGGATACCTTGTAGTCAAGATCAGCTGCTGCCGTCGACCTCTTCGTGCCCCTGCGGACATCGGCGTCGTGAAAGTCCTCGACCACGTCGCTCACTCGTCTTGGAACTCCTTGAGCATTTCTCTCTCGTCGCTCTGGCACTTGGCTGCGACCACCAGCTTCCAGTGTCGGCGAGTATACGGAGCGTGCTCTCAATCCCCCATGGCGAGCACTCTCCTTCAGCGGTTTGGCTCAGAACCCGAGCCCGAACCACACTTGCAGGACGAGATACACGGAGGCGAGCACGAGGAGTTCCCAGCTCCTGTGGCTGATCGCCAAGGGTGAGCTCGACATGACCGAAGCCGTCGCCAACCAGCCGACGGCCTGAGCTGACTGACCTCCAGTGTGACCCCAAACCGGTCGGTCGTCTGACGACGACGCTGATTACCAAACTGCTTACCAATCCGCTCGCATAGTCGCGGTTAGCGGCGGACGCGGGTGACCAATCGCCAGCCTCAGGGCCGGTCCACCAAACACGCCGACTGTCGATGGCATGGATGAAGTCAGGGTTCGAGTCCTTAGGCTCCATCTTCGCTCAAGGTGCAGATTTGCTCCTACCTCCTTTCAAGATCATGTTCCGTCAAGATTCCGTCACTCGTTGAGAACTCGTGAGTAACAACGAGCAATGCTGAGCAGTGAAATACCTAGTGAGAAGGCGTTTCGGGGCATTGCCCCTGGTCGGAAAGCCCTGCGGAAAGGTTCGGATCCAGCACCTGCCACAGACCTGAACGGCACCGAGTGCGGAGTGCACGGACGATGCACAGCGGACTCATAGGGTCGCCACATACGCTTTCTCCATGGACCCCGCAGGGGTTGAACGACTGCGCGGTTTCCGCGCGCCCGGCGCCGACGTGGCCGCTGGTAGCGCATCATCCCGAGCTCAAGGACAGCCTGAGCGTTCCGGATCAGCCCAAGCGCCAACGACCGATGGAGGCGATCAGGTCATCCGCCGGGGCCACGGCTGGCTCTGGGCCGTCTCAACCGCGGGCGTTCTCATCGTCGCCATGGTGATCATCGCCGCGCTGGCGTTCAAGCTCGGGTCCGGCTCGGCCACCTCGGCCAGCCTGGCATCGGCGACAGCGCCCCCGACCCCGGCGACCACGGCGACCCCGCTGCCGGTCACCGACCTGTACCAACAGGTCGTTCCGTCGTTGGTGCTGATCACCACCTCGAAAGGCTCGCTCGGGTCCGGCGTAATCGTCACCGACACCGGTACGGTGCTCACCGCCCACCACGTCATCTCAGGCGGCGGCAGCATCTCGATCCTGTTCGCCGACGGCACCAAGTCGGCCGCGACCGTCACCTCCGTCGCCCCAAAGATCGACATCGCCACGCTCGCTCCGAAGAAGCTCCCCGAGGTTGTGGTCCCGGCGACCCTCGGCGGCAGCGTCGCCGTCGGTTCGGACGTGGTCGCCATGGGCAACCCACTCGGGCTGCGGGACAGCACGACCACAGGGATCGTCTCGGGTCTTAACCGCACGTCGAAGACCAGGGCGGGCTCCTTGTCTGGGTTGATCCAATTCGACGCCGCGGTGAACCCGGGCAGCTCGGGCGGTCCGCTGCTGAACACCCAGGGGGTCGTGGTCGGCGTCGTCGTATCCATCGCCGACCCTGGACGGGACGACGCATTCGCCGGGATTGGGTTCGCCGTCCCGATTGGTGCGGCGCTCGCTGGAGACGAGGGTCCGGGACAAGGCGGGGGACCGCGGCTATGAAGCGAGCCGACACACGGGCTTCGAAGGCTCAGCCCACATCCTGAGTATCTACAACGATCGAAGGTGATGCCATGACGCCGAACCCGCTCGAACCGGTGTTGTTCGAGGTCAAGCGCACGATCGTCGGTCAGGATGTACTGCTCGAGCGGATGGCGATCGCCATGCTCGCCGGCGGTCACCTGCTCGTTGAGGGCGTCCCCGGGCTGGCCAAGACGCTCGCGGTCAAGTCGCTGGCCGGCGCGATCGGCGGGCAGTTCCAGCGAATCCAATTCACCCCCGATCTTGTGCCGGCCGACCTCGTCGGAACGAGGGTCTACCACCAGCGGAGCGGCGAGTTCGAGGTCTCGCTGGGGCCGGTGTTCACCAATCTGCTGCTGGCCGACGAGATCAACCGCGCCCCCGCCAAGGTCCAGAGTGCGTTGCTCGAAGTGATGCAGGAGCGACAGGTGACCATCGGGCGGGAGACATTCCCCGTACCGGAGCCGTTCCTGGTGATGGCGACCCAGAACCCGATCGAGTCCGACGGCACCTATCCGCTGCCCGAGGCGCAGGTCGACCGATTCATGATGAAGGTGCTCGTGAATTATCCGACCTCGCCGGAGGAGCATGCGATCGTCGGGCGGGCTCTGCTGCCGCCGGGTCCGCCGCAGGTGATGCTGACCCCGGAGGACCTGATCCGGATGCGGGACAGCGTCGCGCAGGTCTACGTGGACCCCGCCGTCGTCGACTACGCCGTCCGCCTCGTCGCCGCCACCCGATCGCCGGGAGGGGTCGGCCAGGGCGACCTGGAGAGGTACGTGATCTACGGGGCCAGCCCGCGGGCCACGATCGCGCTCGTCCTGGGCGGCCGGGCGCTGGCGTTCCTGCGCGGCCGGGACTACGCACTCCCCAGCGACGTCGACGAAGTGACCCTCGACGTACTGCGGCACCGGATCGTCCTGTCGTACGAAGCGCTGGCTGACGACCTCGATGCCGACAGCATCCTGATTCGGGTACTGCGCGCTGTGCCCGTGCCGGACGTGGTGCTGCAGCCATGATCTCGGCGCCAGACCGGCTGCTGCTCCGGCTGGAGTGGCGGGTCGTACGCCGGCTCGACGGGCGCGTCCAGGGCGGGTATCGCACCCCGCGGCGAGGTACTGGTTTTGACCTCGCAGGGCTGCGGCCGTACGTCGAAGGCGACGATGCCCGGCATATCGACTGGAACGTCACTGCTCGGCTCGATGAACCGCAGGTACGCGAATTCAACGAGGACCGTGAACTGACTACGTGGCTTGTCCTCGACCGATCCGCATCCATGGTGGTCGGCGGCCCGGGCCGCGGAAAGCAGGACGTGCTTGCTGAACTCGCCCTCATCCTGGCCAGGGTGCTTGGGCGAAACGGCAACCGGGTCGGCGCCATCCTCTACGACGGAGCCCCGCGAGCGCGGCGAGCAGCGGCGACAAACGCCGACGCCGGCACCACCCGCATCGTCCCGCCCAGCACCGGACGCGGCCACGCCCTGCGCATCGGACGGGAACTCGACCGCGCAGCCGACTCCCGGGCAGCGGTCACCACGGACCTCGCTGCGATGCTCGATACTGTCGCGTCGCTGGCGCGGCGCTGCCTGGTCGTGGTGATCTCTGACTTCATCGGCACGGGCGCATGGCAACGCCCGCTCTTTCGGCTCGCGCACCGGAACGAAGTCGTCGCGCTGCGGATCGTCGACGGTGCGGACGACGCCCTCCCAGAGGTCGGCCTGATCGTGGTCGAGGACGCGGAGACCGGCGAGCAGCTCCTTGTCGATTCCGCCGACCCGTGGTTCCGCGCCCGGTTCCGCGACGGGGTCGATGAGCGCGAGGCCGGACTTCGGTCTGGCATGCGCCGGGCCGGGGTGCCGTTGCACCGGGTCGACACCGGCAGCGACCTCCTCGAGACGCTCCTGAAGGTCATCACCGAGACCCAGCGGAGGCGCCGATGAGCCTCTCCTACCCGCCGCTGCTCATCCTTGGCCTGCTGGTCGCCGCTGCGCTGGTCGTCGGTGCCGTGCTCGCCGGCCGGCGCCGGTCCGCTGCCCTTGCCGCAGCGGGGGTCTCGGTGTCTGGCGGGCGCAACAACCAGCTCGGACTGTGGCTCTCCGTCGGCGGGGTCGTGCTGCTGGCGGTTGCCGTGGCCGGACCGGCCGCTGCGCTACCGGTCGGCCGGAGCGCCGGCACAGTCATTTTGGCGATGGACGTGTCCAACAGCATGAGTGCCGACGACGTCACCCCGAGCCGGCTAGCGGCCGCGCAGCAGGCAGCACTGTCGTTCATCGATGCCCAGCCCGACAGCGTCGACATCGGCGTCGTCGGGTTCGACCAGGGTGCGCTGACCACGTCACAGCCAAGTGCGGATCGCGCCGCGGCGAAGGCGGCATTGCAGAACATGCGGACCGCCGGCGGAACTTCGCTGGCCTCGGCGATTCTCGGTTCGCTGAGCGCAATCACCGGCACGCCGGTCAGGATCGGCGAGGACGGCGACCTGCCCGACATCGGGAACTGGGGCTCGGCGACCATCGTGCTGTTCTCCGACGGCGAGGACCAGGGCGGCAGCAGCGACGCGGTGACGGCGGCGGCGACGATTGCCCAGAACGCCGGTGTACACATCGAAGCCGTCGGCGTTGGCACCGCAGAGGGAGCGACCGTCGAGATCGACGGTTATCAGCTGCACACGGCTCTGGATACGGAGCTGTTGACCGCCATCGCGCAGGCAACCGGCGGCCACTACCGCCCCGCCTCCGACGCGAAGCAGCTCGACGATGTCGCCTCCACGATCGACCTCCGGCTGACGGTGGCCAAGCAGGAAGTGCCACTGGCCGGCGGTTTCATCGTCGTGGCGCTGGTGCTGCTGGCCGTGGGCGCGCTGCTGACCGGTGTTCGGACGGGCAGGCTCGTCTGATGTCGTTCAGCTGGCCGTGGGCGCTGCTGTCGCTGCTGATCATCCCGATCGTGGCGGGAGTCGTCTGGTTGCTTCGGCGACGCCGGCGGCGCCCGGCCGTGCGGGTGACCTCGATCGCCCTGGTACGGGCCGCGCTGCCACCTCGTACGAGATGGACCCGGCTCATCCCGACTCTGTTGCTCCTCCTCGGCTTCGCCACGCTCGGCGTCGGAGCAGCGCGGCCGCAGGCGACCGTGCCGGTGCCGTCCAATTCCACGACGATCATGCTGGCGATGGACGTCTCCGGATCCATGTGCTCCACCGATGTCGAGCCCAACCGGCTGACCGTTGCCCAGGATGCGGCCCTCACCTTCATCGAGTCCCAGGACGGCGAGGCCAAGATCGGTCTCGTCGCCTTCGCGGGCGTCGCGGGTCTGCAGGTGCCACCGACCACCGACCAGGATGCGCTGATCGAGGCGATCAACAACTTCACCACGGCCCGCGGTACGGCGATCGGTTCGGCGATCCTCACCTCGATCGACGCCATCGCTGCGATCAACCCGACCGTGGCCCCCACCGGGGTCGATGCGGAGTCAGCTCAGCGGTCGGGATACGCGGCGGACGTGATCGTCGTGCTGACCGATGGCGCGAACACCCAGGGCGTCGAACCGGCGACAGCCGCCGAATCGGCGGCCGTCCGTGGCTTAAGGGTGTTCACGATCGGATTCGGCACGACCACCCCCTCGCGGATGGCCTGCACCGGCCGGCAGGCCAGCGGATGGGCCGGCGGTGGTCCGGGCCGCGGTTTCGGTGGGGGCTTGGGCCGCAACCCGCGGGTCATCGACGAGGACAACCTGCAGGCCATCGCCGAGATCACCGGCGGCCAGTACTACAAGGCCGAGAGTGCCGACCAGCTGCAGGAGGCGCTGAGTGATCTGCCTAGCCAGGTGGTGGTGGTGAACAAGCACGTCGACATCGCATCGTGGTTCGCCGGCGCCGGAGGATTGCTCGTTGCGGTCGCCGTTGGGCTCTCGCTGTGGTGGAACCGGGTACGCGGGCCTCGTTGAAGCATGGATAGTGCGGCTGATGGCAGGGAAACCGACTCGAGCGTGGTCATGCGACTGCCTTCGCGAGCCGGGCGACCGCGTCCGCCACGGGCGGCCTGAACATGACCTCGTCGTTGTGGTCGGCCCCCCGGATCACTAGCCGTTCGACAAGCGTCGGCGCCTGGTCAGCTACCCGAGCACTCAGCTGAGTCGGAACGACCGAGTCCCGGTCCCCGTAGATGACGGTCACCGGCACCTCGCTGTTGGACAGATGCTCGGTGACCGGGAACCTATCCTTCAACAACACCCGCACGGGTAGCCAGGGATAGTGGTGCGCTGCCGCGTCGGCCAGTTCGGTGAACGGTGACCGCAACACCACTCCCGCCGGTGGACGTCCCGCCTGCAACGCCGCAACCACGCCGGTGCCCAGCGACTCACCGAAGTAGATCGTCCGCTCCGCGGGATAGCCCAGCTCCTCGAGTCTCATTGCGGCAGCCATAGCGTCCTTGGCGAGCCCGTCCTCGCTCGGGCTGCCCGGGTTTCCCCCGTAGCCGCGGTAGTCCATCAGGACCACGGCGAGCCCGCGCCGGCTCAGCTCGGCCGCCAGACCAAGCCGGCCCAATCGGTTGCCGCCGTTCCCGGGCGCGACGAGCAGGGCCATATTCATGTCAGACGCCGAGCTCGGGGGCACGAACCACGCACCCAATGCCAGTCCGTCCGACGTGCGCAAAGTGATGTCGCGAGCACCCTCGATAACGTCGCCGGCAGACGGGACCATTGTCGAGTCCGGGAAGTAGATCAGCTGCCGCTGCAGCCCTGCCAACATGCCGACCGCCAATCCCACGAGGCACACGGTTAAAAGCCCGAGCACAACCCCTCTCCGGAACCGCCCTGGCGCGACCATCCACCATGGTGTCCCTGAGACATCGCCCTCGGCAAACGGCCGAGACCTGACACGTGGGCCCACTGGGTCGGTGCGACCCTACGCTGGCCGGGTGATCCGTGTGCTGCTGGCCGACGACGAGCCGATGATCCGGGTCGGCGTTCGCGCCATCCTGGTAACGGATCCCGGGCTGGAGGTAGTCGCCGAGGCCGCTGACGGGCGCGAGGCCGTCGAACTGACCCTCAGGCACAGGCCGGACATCGCCCTGCTCGACATCCGCATGCCCCGCCTCGACGGACTGGCCGCTGCCGAGGAGCTCCGCCGGGTGGCTCCCGGCACCTTGCTGATGATGCTGACCACGTTCTCCGAGGATGAGTTCATAACCCGGGCTCTGAGCCTCGGTGTCAGCGGGTTTGTGCTCAAGTCAGGCGATCCGCGTGAGCTGGTCGCTGGCATCCGGGCCGTCTCAGGCGGGGCCGCGTACCTCTCGCCGGAGGTCGCCCACCGCATCATCAGCCACCTCCATGGGGGCGGCCGGCTGGACAGTGCGGTCCGGGCGCGGACGAGATTGGAAGGCTTGACCGGCCGCGAGCGCGAGGTGGTCGGGCTGGTCGGAGCTGGGCTGTCCAACGCGGAGATCGCAGCCAGGCTGTACGTCGTCGAGGGCACGGTCAAGGCGCATGTCAGCGCGGTCCTGGCGCAGCTGGGACTCAGGAACCGCGTCCAGTTGGCAATCCTGGCTTACGAGGCCGGGCTGCTCGACGGCGACTGAAGTTTGGCGCGTGTTGGATTGGCACTCTGACAAGCACTCGCGGGACCCGACTCCCTCGTCGTTTGCGGTGAGTCGAGTCCACAGCCGCGGCTCCAATCAGGCTGCACCGCAAGCTCCTGCAGTCGTCGGAGCGATCGCTCGTCATAGCGCCGGTGCCTAGGCGTCGCGGGTCTTGACTGCGGCTGCTCCTGCGAGGAGAGCGGCGGCGGCCCACCCGATCAGAGTCAGCAGTCCAACGACTGGGCTGTACGGCTGGTCCGCGACCGTGATGAACGTCTGGCCGGCGACGTTCGGGAAGTAGTTCGAGATCGTCACCAGCCAGTCCCAGCCCAAAGCTTCCCCGAGCCCGCCCAACAGTGTCGAGGCCACCAGCAGCACCAAGAAGAGGATCGAGACCGTGGCCGCCGAGCTACGCGTGAAGGTGCCGACACCGAGTGCGACCATGCTGATCATCCCGCAATACAGGCCGATCGCCAGGACGGAGCGTACGGTCTCACCGGCCGAGAGGTCGCCGTACTCCCCGAGGGCCGGCACGCCGACCGCGACACCCACGACGCCCAGCAGCGTGCCCAGCACGAAGCCGAAGGCCGCCACGATACTGGCCTTGCCGAGCAGCAGTCGGGTACGCGCAGGCACACACTGCAGCGAGAAGGTGATCGAACGAGTCGCGTACTCCGAGGTGATCAACAGCATTGCGGGCACGGGCACGATGAACTGTACGAAGTTGACTCCACCGATCGCGAGGCTCACATACGTCGCCGACCCTGGCGGCGCTGCTTCGGCCGCCATCTCATTTGCCGTACTCGTGCCGTTGAGGGCCGCTGCAACCGCCATCGCGAGGATCGCCCCGCCCACCGCCCACCAGGTCGAGCGGACGCTCCGCAGCTTGATCCACTCCGAGATCCACACAAGGCCCAGCGTGTTCATCTGATCGTCGGCTCCGTGTACTCGACACTGTCTGCGGTGAGTTCCATGTAGGCCTGCTCCAAGCTGGTTTCGACGGGGCGCAACTCGTGTAGTCGAACACCTGTCTGGTACGCGAGGTCGCCGACCCGGTCGACGCTCAGACCGCTGACAACTAGCTCTGTCGCGGAGTTCCAGTGAAGCTGGTGGCCGGCCAGTGCGGCCGCCAGCGGCGCCAGCTCGGGCCCGCGTACGCGTACCGAGCTGCCCGTCAGCAGCGCCCTGATCTCAGTGTCGGAGATCAACTTCCCCCGCCCGATGACGACCAGCCGCTCGGCGGTCTGCTCCATCTCGCTCATCAGATGGGAGGAGACGAAGACCGTCCGGCCCTGCTCGGCGAACTCGCGCAGGAAGGTGCGGACCCACCGCACTCCGTCCGGGTCCAAGCCGTTCACCGGCTCGTCGAGCATCAGCACCTGCGGGTCGCCGAGGAGCGCGCCCGCGATGCCGAGCCGCTGGCTCATCCCCAGTGAGAAGGTGCCGGCAAGCCGACCGGCGACATCGGTGAGTCCGACCGCATTCAACACCTCGTCGACCCGGCGAGCGGGAATGCGATGGGTGGCGGCCATGGCCAGCAGGTGGTTGCGAGCACTGCGCCGCGGGTGGACCGCGGTGGCGTCGAGCAGGCCACCGATCTCGCGTATCGGGTAGCGGTGTTCGGCATACCGCCTGCCGTTGACCAAGGCTCGCCCGGCGGTCGGTCGGTCGAGCCCGAGGATCAGACGCATGGTGGTGGACTTGCCGGCGCCGTTCGGGCCGAGGAAGCCGGTGACCCGGCCTGGCGTGATCTCAACGGTCAGGCCGTCGACAGCTGTCTTGTCGCCGTACCGCTTGGTCAGGCCGGCGAGCGTGATCATGACGCGAACCTAGGAGCGGAACCGGCCGCATGCCATAGACGATCGGAACCACCCGACCCTGACTTTCGTCAGGGTTCATCGCCCGGCTTGATCGGGCACAGTGGTGGCATGCGTCGCGCACAGATCGCCGATCTGGCCCTGTGGTTGTTTATCAGCGTGCCCCTACTGCTGCTGAGGGCTGACTGGCCCTGGGCTGGGGGCTGGTGGGCCGCTGCGCTCGCCGCGGTGGTGCTTGCCGTGTGTACGGCCGTCGCCCGCCGCCGGCCGTTGCTCTCCCTCGCCACAGTGCTCTTGCTCAGCCTGGCGGTCCCACCGCATTTCTTCACACCGGCGTTCAGTCTCGCGCTGGCCGCGTTCGCCTATTTGACTGGCCGGCGGATGGAGCATGCCCGTCCCGCGCTGGCCGTGTTCCCGGGCACGGCGATACTCGGTGGCTTAGCGGCGCCAGTGCTCGGCGGCTCAATTTGGCTGTGGAACTGGCTCACGCTGCTGCTGGGGTTGACCGGTGGGGTTGTCCTGCCCTGGCTGGTGGGTCGGTGCCTACGCCAGTACGCCGCGCTGATCAGTACCGGTTGGGAACTTGCCGACCGGATGGAGCGCGAGCAGCAGGCGGTCTCCGACCAGGCCCGGCTGAGGGAGCGTTCCCGCATCGCCGGGGACATGCACGACTCGCTTGGCCACGAACTATCCCTGATAGCGGTGCGAGCCGCTGCCCTGGAGGTGCACCCCGGGCTCGGCCAACAGCAGCAAGCGGCCGCCCGGCAGCTACGAGAGGCGGCAGGATTTGCCACGGCTCGGCTGCGGGAGATCATCGGCGTATTGCGCGAGGAGCGTGGTGCGGCGCAGACCACGCCGGTGAACGAGACTGTGGCGGAGGCGGTCGAGCGGGCGCGTGGCTCAGGCATGGTGGTGACGCTGAGCGAGTCGGGGAACGGGCCGCAGGCGCCTGTGATGACGGACCGAGCGGTTCACCGCGTCGTACAGGAAGCACTGACGAACGCGGCGAAACACGCACCGAATGCGGCAGTCGACGTGCACGTCGTCCGGGACGAGCAAACCGTCACCACGACCGTGCGCAACGCTCGCCCGACCGGGTCGAGCCCCGGTCTGGCCTCGGGCCGCGCTGGCCTGGTGGGTTTAGACGAACGGGTACGGCTGGCGGGCGGAACCCTCTCGTACGGTCCCTCCGCGGACGGCGGGTTCGTTGTGGTCGCGCGGATACCGCTGGCGACCGGGACCCTCGCCGCGGCCCTGATGCCCACACCGTCGATCTCGCAGCGCGAGTTCGATCAAGCCAGACGCCGGGTCCGTGGCGGTCTGAGGCAGGCGGTTTTGGCACCGGTGGCCGCGGGTGCGGTTCTCGCCTTCCTGATGTTGGGCCTGTGGACCTACACGGAGACGCACTCGGTGCTGGGCAGCGCGGCGTACCAGGCGATTCGTCCGGGGGACCGAGCGACCGAGGTGCAAACGAGGGTGCCGCCAATCAGCTACGAGGTGGGACCGCGGGATTTGAAGAAACCAGGCTGCGTGTACTACCGTGTCCGGCAATTCGCTGCCACGCCCGTCTATGAGCTCTGCTTCGCAGACGATCGGCTGGCGTCCAAGGCCATCGTGAACTAATCCGCTAGTGCCGCCACCCGATCTCGAGTATCTCGATCTTCGGAGCGTTCCGAGAGCCGTAGCCGGCGTTGGGAATCGCAGGCTGAACCGTTGATGCGGAAGCGGTCCAACTATCAACCGTGCTGGTTCCATAGATCGCTGACGGGACGTCGGGTGTGTGCTTCAGGTCGTCGAGCAACTGCAGGTAGGCGAGCCGGTTGCCGAGCTGGCGCGTCGCTGACATCCACATGTCCGTAGCGATGAGGTGCTCGACTCGCCGGAGGTCGGCGCAGAGCCGTTGTCTGCGGAGAACATTCCACAGCTCCTCGGCTTCTCGGTCGAGCTCAGCAGGCTGGCTGAGTCGATCAAAGATCACACCGCCGAGGCGGCCCAGCTGCTTGCGGACGAAAGGTCGTGCGAGCAGCGGTAAGGCGAGGATCAGGGCAAATAGGACCAGCCAATCTCCCAGCTGATCCATCACGACGCCTCCTGAGAAAGGGTACGACCATCCCGGTCGGGCTAGCCCAGCAGTCCGGCTCCTCGGCTCACATTCAAGGCTGGATCGGTCAGGTGCATATAACAAGGGCCGGCGTGACCGAACTTAAGGTGTGGCTATGCCGATTGACACAGAAGCCGGGATCCGGACCTGGGGTGTGCTCGGGGTGCCGTCGAGCGTTGCCGCCCACTGGCCCGGAATCGAGCAAGGTCCTGCAGCGCTCCGGGAGGCTGGGCTGCTGGAGACACTTCGGGCTCACGGAGTTCGGGTTGTCGACCACGGCGACCTCGCGGTCGCTCAGTGGATCGCGGAGATGACCGACAGTCGGCCGAATGCGTGGCGGCGGGTCGTCGACGTCGTCGAGACTGCACGCTCAGCCATCCTTGAGGTGGTCCTCGCCGGCCAGGCACCGTTAATGCTCGGCGGGGAGTGCACCTTGACCATTGCACTGGCGGCTGCAGTGGTCGAGCAGTACGGCGAGGTCGGCCTGCTTTATGTCGATGGTGGCCAAGACCTCATGATCCCGACCGACCATCCACACGAACCGATCCTCGACGCCATGGGCGTAGCCCACATGCTCGACCTGCCCGGCTGCGTTCCCGAGCTCGCCAGCATCGGCCCGCGACGGCCGCTGCTCCAGCCATCCGATGTTGCCTTTGTCGGTTTCGGCGACGACGAGGAGGACGTGCACGGCTTGGTACCGGCACCCCGACTGCGAGGTGCGGAGGTGATCGCCGATCCGGTGACGGCCGGTAGGCGTGCGCTGGCGGCATTGCCACATCGGCATCTCATCGTGCATTTCGACGTCGACGTTCTGGACGCGCTGGAGTTGCCCCTAGCCGACATTTCCACGTATCGGACCGGCATGCGACTGGACCATATCGAGCCCCTGCTCAGGACTCTTGTTGCCGACCCCAGGGTGGTCGGCATGACCCTCGTCGAAGTCAACCCGGATCACGACCCGGACGGATCCTCCATCCGTCGGCTGGTGACAGCAGTCGCGACAGCACTCGACGCCGCGACCGCAGCGGACTAGGAATCTTGATGATGAGGGTGATGGCCAGCGGCGATGATCAACAACAGCTATCGCCTGGCGACGATCCACAAGGAGCACATGACCATCGAGGGAGCCGCGCCCGACTCTTGATCAACTCCGCATCAGTTGGTTGGACTCCGCACCATCTGCAGCTAGTGCCGCATCCACGTAGGTGGTGCCAAGTGGCGTCAGGACGCGCGCGCGAAGGCGCGCACTACCCGGTCACGAAGGACACCCGTGCGATGCAGGTCACGCCAAATCCAACGGACAACTTGTAAGCCGAAGTTCGCAGTTCCTACACCAGGTCAGGACGACCCACCGGCGTACTCTGACGGCTTCAAGGGCCCACGAGCAAGTCCGCGATTAGCAAGATCTTCCTTGAGTTGGCGGAGCAAACTAGGCGTCCTCCCGGGATGGGCGGGCTTCACTCGGATCAGTGCCGACGTTGTCGTGACCTCGGATATCCCCGTGGATGAATATGGACCAGATGGCCGCTAGGGCGTGCTTCTTCGTGGAGCGCTTGATGATCGACTTGACCTCCGTTCCGGCGACCCAGAACCCGAGCAGGCCGATGATGGTCTGCACCGCGACAATGGCCGTGGTAACGGCGGCAACTGAAGGAGGGTTGCTCAGCCCGGCAAGGGAATGCGCGATGCGTGGCCCTAGCGCCCAGAACGGGATCAACCACAAGAGGATGAGCGACACGCCCACCCGTAGACGCAACGGGGACAGGCCAGCTGATTCCGTGTCCTTGGTCGTGGACGCTCCATGGCGCATATTGGATTCCCAACTCTGTTCAGTGGGCCCTGGCTCTGCTGTCTCGCGTGCCGTGACCACGCTGTGCCAGCATAAGGGGTCCGCCAGATCACGGTTTGCGGTACGAGTGCCAGTGCAACGCGCTGGCGCCGAGCGACTCGTACGGCAAGTCTGCAGGTCATGCCGCAGCACTTGCGGCAGCATTAATGATCGTTCACGGTAGACGGATGGGGAGACCACATTGGAAGGAATAGTTCTCGTTCTGATCTTGATCGGCGGCGGCTACATCCTGTCGTTGTATATCAATCCGTACGTGACGTGCTCGAAGTGCCACGGCAAGCCAAAGTCGGAGGGATGGGTGTTCAACTACTCACACCACATCTGCTCCAAGTGCCAAGGCACCGGGCAACAACCCCGGTGGGGCACCAGGTTCCTCAAGAAGGGATCGCAGAAGCCGCCGTCGTAGACAACGGCGGGTGTCACATGTGGCCAGCTGATGCTGACTCCTTGATCGATTACCAGCGGCAACTGGCCACTGTTGCGCCCGAGCCGTATCCCGTCGACCCCACGACGGCGAGCATCGGCGGGTGCTGGGTGTGCTTTCCGCGCGGACTGACCGGTCCCGGTACTGATCATGATCCGGCATGGTGTGCGGCAGTGATCATGTTCCGCGGGAGAGTGGTCGAGCAGCAGGTGATCAACGGCACGGCGAGTGCTTCGTACGTGCCCGGCTTGATGGCGCTGCGGGTCGGCCGGCTGATGGAACAGGCTGTACGCGCGTTGTCAGGTCGTCCGGACGTGTTGCTGCTGGACGCTACCGCTCATGATCATCCGCGGAGGGCCGGGCTGGCGCTGCACCTGGGCGCCGTGCTGGACATTCCGACCATCGGAGTGACACATCGGCCTTTGGTTGCCTCTGGCGACTGGCCGGGCGATCAGCGAGGTGCCACGAGTCCGCTTCGCATCGGTGACTCGGTGGTTGGCTGCTGGCTACGTACGCAATCAGGTACCCGCCCGCTGGTAGTGCATCCGGGCTGGCGGATCGATCTCGACGCTGCGGTTGAGATCATCAGACTCCTCACCAGGCGCCGTCGTACACCCGAGCCACTACGCCGGGCGCGTCAGCTTGCCCGCCGTACCCGTGCACAGCAAGCCATCTGAGCTAGCGCATCAGGAAGCGTGGCAGCCGATAGCTGATCCTGTGGATCACCTGGGCAGCGACTCGGACAGGATGATGTTGCGCCGCTGGACGGGCGCATGTCGATCAATTGAGCGCTCGTCGACGGCGGCCCTAAGCGCCCTCGCCATCGCGGCCTCTACTGAACACCTTGCTGCGGGCTCAGCCTATGTCACGGCAATCGTGCTGCCGACGGGCCGCCAATGGAGCCTCGCGATCGTAAGAGAGACTGGAGCTGTGAGCGGTGATCTTGAGAGCAGTTTGCGGATTCCGGTGGCCGGTGTGGTCTTGGACGGGGACTTGGTGGTGCCTGGTGGTGCGGCCGGGGTGGTGCTGTTCGCTCACGGCAGCGGCAGTAGCCGGCACAGTCCGCGAAACCGCATGGTTGCGGCCAGGTTGCAGGTGGCGGGCTACGGAACGCTATTGATGGATCTACTCACAGCTGAGGAAGATCAGGTGGACAGCAGGACCCGGCAGTTCCGATTCGATATTGAGCGGTTGGCATCGCGACTTACCGGGGCGATTCGGTTGTTGAGCGATCGACCTGATACGCGGCAAATCCCGATTGCGCTCTTCGGCGCCAGCACCGGCGCAGCGGCTGCGCTCCGCGCGGCTGCGGAGCTGCCCGATCGTGTCCAGCTGGTGATCTCTCGAGGAGGTCGGCCGGACTTGGCGGGGGACGCCCTCGAACGGGTCCACGCGCCCACGCTGCTTATTGTCGGTGGCCGGGACCTCGAGGTGCTCGATCTGAATAACGCTGCGGCCGCGCGGCTAAGTGGACCGGTCGAGCTCACTGTTGTGCCCGGTGCGACACATCTCTTCGAGGAGCCTGGTGCTCTGGACCGCGTTGTTGAGCTGGCCCTTGATGCACTTAACCGATACATGGCTCCGCACCAAGCTAGGAGCTGAAGCGGGCGAAGGCGTTCCTCGACAACGGAAGGCTCACGATGCCGTTTGATACCCGGGACATCGCCCGGCTGCGTGACGTGACGACCCGATCGATCAGTCCCGAGAACTTCGACGGTGCCAAGGGTGGTGGTGGCCGGTCCACGCAGGGCACCGGCGCGCCCGCCGCCCGTGATCTTGGACTCGGCTGGAAGGTCTCCCCGTCGGTGATCATCTGCACTAGGACCACACTTCCGATGGCCACCATCGACGGTCCCGGCACGATCACTCACATGTGGCTCACGACTCCCCGCGAACACTGGCGGACCTTGGTGCTGCGCGCGTACTGGGACGATGCGCCGGAGCCGGCCGTCGAGGTCCCGGTCGGCGACTTCTTCGCCAACGGTTGGGGGCAGTTCGCTCAAGTCAGCTCCAGCATGATCGCCGCCAACCCACACGGCGGCTTCAACTCCTACTGGCCGATGCCCTTCCAGCGCGAAGCCCGGCTCACGATGGAGAACCTCGGCGATGCCGACGCAATGTTGTACTACCAGGTGACTTACGAGAACGATCTCGACGTTGCCGGGCTCGGCTACCTTCACGCCCAGTTCCGCCGCGACAACCCACTTCCCGCAGGTGACGCGCATGTCCTCCTGAACGGCGTTACGGGTCATGGCCACTACGTCGGCACCTACGTCGCGTGGGGCGTCAACAGCCCCGGCTGGTGGGGTGAGGGGGAACTCAAGGTCTACCTCGACGGCGACGACGACTATCCGACGATCTGCGGCACCGGCACCGAGGACTACTTTGGCGGCGCCTGGAACTTCGACGTTCCCGGCCTCGGCTACACCGAGTACACCACGCCGTACCTTGGCCTGCCTCAGGTGATCCGACCCGACGGCCTTTACCAGAGCCAGCAGCGCTTCGGTCTGTACCGCTGGCATGTTCTCGACCCGATCTACTTCGCCGAGGACCTACGCGTCGAGATCCAGGCCCTCGGCTGGCAGTCCGGCGGCCGGTACCGCCAGCTGTACGACGACATCGCCTCGACGGCGTTGTTCTACCTCGATCGGCCGAGCACCCGGCGGCCCACTTTCCCGACTGCCGATGCGTTGCAGACTGGTTGAGCATGGATTCAGGTGCCAGAGGGTGGCCGACCCGACGGACAGGATTCAGCGGATCTGACGGACTGGCTCGTCGTGTCCCCAAGCGGCATCGGCGGTCACTGCTGGGGCTTGCAGCCGGTGCGCTAGCGACAGGCATAGCCGATCAGCCAGGGAGAGTCCATCACCGCGCCGCCACCGGGCCGCCGCCCACTCTCCGTCGGACTCAGTAACGTTCTCAATCGACACGTACTCAGGTGGTACGCGTCCACGAGCCTTGCTATCAGCGAGGACAGCTCACCTCACCGCTGGCCAGCCTTGACCGCGAGCTGTCGTACTGGTGGAAGCCTCAAGGGGAACGCGGATACCTTCGCCGTCGCTGGCTCGATCACCCACAAGATGCCGCTGACTCCGGCCACGAAGAGGTAGTCGCTGTCAGGTGACCAGGCGAACGAGGCACCGTGGAGCGTTCGATCCACCTGGACTGTGGTCACGCGGCTGGAGCCGCGTCGCACATCGAGCAAGTGCAGGGTTACCGGCTGGTTCGCCGAGGCGTAGACCAGGGACACGTACCGCCCATCCGGCGACATCGTGGCTAGCCACGGTGAGACGTTGGCTCGAGCAAGATCAACATTGTCTTGAGACCGGCCCCGTTGGTTCCAGTACGCCGGTGCGAGTGACTCGGCCGGCGGCCGGCTCAATCCTGATCACCTCCGTGTCGGTTCGCGCGTACAGCTCCCAAGTACCACTGGTTGACAGAAGCGGACGTCCCACCCCTAGGACGCTCGGCTTACGCGCGGACGCTGGCGTTGCTGGCCGGCTGGCCGGGTCCTTCGTCGGCGGGCTGCTGATGAGCTTGCTGTCTGGCGACGGGCTGCGCTTCCGGCCAAGCGGATTATCGGGTCGCTCGTCGGTGGTGCTGGTCACCGCTGGATGGCAGTGGTGCTGCGGCCGCAGCAAGGCTTCTCACGCGTATCGGACGCGGCCACTCTGCGGCACGTACGAGCGAGCGTTTCCACAGCCGAGCATTTTCGAATGTGTGAGCGAAAAGTGTCAGTGCTGGTCCGTAGTGTTTGCGGCGTGGCAGTCGCTGTGGTTCCCGAGCCAGCTGCGGATCTGGTCATCGATCCGCAGACCGGGTGGCTTGATGATGTGCTGGCATGCCTGGCTGAGGGTGTTGCCGAGTGCGCCAGCCCCAGGGATGCCGGCGGGGTGTCGGACGCGATGCGGGTTGATCGGATCGCCCGGTTGGAGAAGATCAAGGCGGCGGCTACGGCGCTGCAGGTGGCCGAATCGGTGAGGTTCGCCCAGTCGCAGGCGGAGGCCCAGCTTGCCGCCGATGTGCATCCGGACAAGATCGGCCGGGGGATCGCCGACCAGTTGGGCCTGGCCTGCCGGGTCAGCGGGTTTGAGGCTGCCCGCCGGCTCGGGGTGGCCCGCGGGTTGTGGTTCGAGCTGCCCGAAACCTACCGGCTGCTGGTCGCCGGGGAGATCAGCGAATATGTGGCATCGCTGGTGGCGAGCGAGACCCGGCATCTGGACGCGGCGACCAGACGTGAGGTTGACGCCAAGATCACCGCTGCCGGGATCTCACAGATGGGGCCGCGGAGTGCCGCGGCGTGTGCCCGCCGGCACGCCTATGAGGCCGATCCGGAGGGTTATGTGCAACGCGGCCGCACCGAACGCAAGCACCGTCGGGTCACCCTGCGGCCGGCGCCGGACACCATGAGTATGCTGTCGGGCTATCTGCCCGCCGAGCAGGGTGTCGCCTGTTTGAAGTCGCTGCGCGACCACACCGACGCTGCGAAGGCGGCCGGTGATCCGCGGTGCCGCGATCAAATCATGGCCGACACCCTGGTGGAGCGGCTTACCGGACAAGCCACCGCGGCCGATGTGAACGCCGAGGTGCAGATCGTGATGGATTTGGATGCGTTGCTGGATGCCAGCAACCAAACCCCGGCGGAGCTGGGCGGCTACGGACCGCTGCCGGCCGACCTAGCCCGTGACCTGCTGGCGACAAGCAAAGGCCGGTTGTGGTGGCGCCGGCTCTACGCTGCACCCTTCGGCGGCCCGCTGGCCGGCGGCGACCCGCACCGCCGCAACTTCGACGGCCAGCTCAGGAAGCTGATCATGTGGCGGGATCGGGTGTGCCGGGACCCGTATTGTGATGCCCCGATCCGCCACATCGACCACATTCAGCGCCACAGCGATGGCGGCCTGACCATCTACCCCAACGGCCGTGGGGAATGTGAACGCGGCAACTACGCGCGGGAGATGCCCGGCTGGAAGGTCGAGGTCCTCTCCGGCGGGTTGGACGGCCAACCCCACATGATCAAGATCACCACGCCAACCGGTCACAGCTATCTAAGCCGCGCGCCGTAGCAAAGGGTGCCTGGAGGACTTGAGCCGCAGAGTTACGCGACCGGGGCCTGCTCATCCTCCTGAGCGCCCGGAACCGGGGTAGCAGCCTTCTCCTGCTGCCGCGGGTATTTCGGGCCTTCCCCGACCGAGAGGGTACGCGCAGTGTCGATCAGCGGGACGTGGCTGAATGCCTGCGGGAAGTTACCCACCTGGCGCTCGGCCTTGGTGTCGTACTCCTCAGACAGCAGCCCCACGTCGTTGCACAGGCCGAGCAGCCGCTTAAACACCTCGCGCGCCTCGTCTCGACGGCCCATCAAGGCATAGTTCTGCGCTAGCCAGAACGTGCAGGCGAGAAACGCGCCTTCTCCTGGCGGCAAGCCATCAACTCTTGCGCCAGGTTCTTGGGTGTAGCGCTGCACAAACCCGTCCTGTAGCAACTCCTTCTCGATTGCGGCAACGGTGCCCTGGATCCGCTGATCGGTCGCGGGAAGAAACCCCACCAGCGGCATCATCAACAGCGCTGCATCCAACTCCTTCGACCCGTAGTACTGGGTGAAGGTGTTGCGCTCTTCATCAAAGCCCTTCGACATGATGTCGCGGCGGATCTCGTCGCGCACCGCTCGCCACCTGTCCACCGGGCCGTTCAAGTCGGCTTGTTCAACCGCCTTGACGGCGCGGTCCGCGGCCACCCAGGCCATCAGCTTTGAGTGCGTGAAGTGGCGCGATCTGCCACGCACTTCCCAGATTCCCTCGTCGGGGGTGTTCCAGTTGTCCTCCACGAACTTCATCAGCGCTCGTTGCAGGTCCCACGCCGGCTTGTCAGATTCCAGCCCAGCCTTGCGGGCCTGGTGCAGCGCGTCCATAACCTCGCCGTACACGTCCAGCTGGAATTGATGAGCAGCGGCATTCCCAATGCGTACGGGGTTCCCGTCATAACCCGGAAGCCATTCGGCAACGTATTCGTCGAGCCGACGTTCCCCGGCCACGCCGTACATGATCTGCAGCTCAGCCGGGTCACCCGCGATCGCACGCAGCAGCCAATGCCGCCAGTCGCGTGCCTCATCGACGTACCCCGAGTACATCAGCGACTGCAACGTGATGGTCGCGTCTCGCAGCCAACAGAACCGGTAGTCCCAGTTGCGTACGCCGCCCAATTTCTCCGGTAGCGACGTTGTCACTGCCGCGACGATGCCGCCGGTGGGCGCGTACGTCAGCGTCTTGAGCGTGAGCAGCGACCGTACGACGGCATCGCGCCACTCTCCTTCGTACGTGCACCTGCCGGCCCATTCCTGCCAATACGCCTCCGTCGCTTCGAGCGAAACCATGGGATCGACCGGATGTGGGGTCGGGAGGTGCGACGGACGCCACACCAGCACAAATGGGACATGAAATCCCTCGCCAACGCTGAAGTCGGCGACGGTGGACAGGTTCTCCCCCCGCAGCTCGACCGGCGTACGCAGCCACACTGCGTCGGGCCCCGCCACCGCAACCAGGTCTGCGTCGACCCGACGTACCCACGGCACGATGTGGCCGTAGTCGAACCGCAAACACAAGTCCATCCGCATCGGTACCCGCCCGCGTACGCCTTCGACGATGCGGACCACGTCCATGGCCTCGCCGCGGATCGGCATGAAGTCGATGAGTCGTACGGTTCCCTCATCGGTGTCGAATTCGGTTTCCAGCACCATGGTTTCGCCGCGGTAGCGGCGGCGCGTCGCGCGGATTGGGGTGGCCGGAGCGATCAGCCAGCGTCCGTGTTCTTCGGTGCCGAGCAAGGCTGCGAAGATCGCGCCGGAGTCGAACCTCGGTACGCATAGCCAGTCGATCGACCCGTTGCGACCAACTAACGCCGCCGTCTCGGTGTCGCCGATGACCGCGTAATCCTCGATGGGCAAAGCCATGGCACGCTCCTCGTGGTCAAGCCTAAGGATCACTACCTTTGGGCGAGTGCGGGTGCAGGGTCATTGCGAGTCCGGGTTCGGGCGGGTTGCCGACGTGTTCGCAGCTCATCGAGAAAGCGGTAGAGATGTCGGTGCATCAGTCGGCGTCTATCTCGACGGGATGCCCGTGGTCCAGATCTGGGGCGGGTCGGCTGACCCGGGTCGAGGCGTGCTGTGGGCCGAAGACACCGTCACGCCGATTGGGTCAACCAGCAAGGCGCTGGCCTCGACTGCGGTGTTGATCTTGGTCGAGCGCGGGCTACTTGATCTTGACGAGCCTGTGGCCAGTTACTGGCCGGCGTTCGGCCAGAACGACAAGGACGAGATCTCGGTTCGCCTGGTGCTTTCGCATCGATCCGGCGTCGCCGCCCTGGATGTACCGATCAGCAATGATCAGGCTGGTGCGCTCGATCCAGTGCTGCGGCTCATCGAGCAGCAACGGCCGTGGTGGCGGCCAGGCACCAAGCATGGCTATCACGCCATGACGTACGGCTTCATCCTGAGCGGCCTGGTCCGCGCGGTCACCGGGCGGACTGTCGGTGAGTTCTTCGCCGAGGAGGTGGCCAAACCCCTAGACCTCGACCTGTATATCGGGCTGCCGCGACAGAAGTACGACACGGTGGCGCCGATGATCGGCCCCTCGCAGCGCCAGGCGATCCGGTCCATGCTCAATCCAGTGTGGTTTCGGTACGCACTGGGTATCGCCAACCCGCGCTCGGCCTCGTACAAGGCCACATTCGGCGGAACCTCGGTCAGCTATGACGGCGCCGACGAGCTAACGTGGAGGATGCGTCCGCGGGCGCTGTCGGCAACGGGCCTCACTGGCGCGGATGTTCGCCGCCTTGATCGGCGAAGTTGACGGTACCCGGCTGATCAGCGCAGACCTGATGAACGCAGCACGGCAGCCACAGGCCAGCGGCCGCGATGTCATCCTCCGCGTGCGGACCGACTGGGGGCTCGGCTTCGCCCTTCCCGGCGGACCGATGTAGCCCGACATCGGGGTTCCGGGCCTCTTTGGTCATTCCGGCGCGAGCGGCTCGCTGGGATTTGCCGACCCCGAACACCGACTCGCCTTCGGCTACACGCCCAACCTGTGGGCCGAACTCTCCGGCTGGTTTTCTACGCAGTTCCGGTTCCAGGCTCTCACCGAAGCCGTCTACGACTGCGCTGGCGTGCCAAGGTGGCCCCGAAGCTGACGGCGAACGGCGTTCGAGAACCGTAAGCGGTGAGCCGTTGCTGCTGCTTCGGCGTGACTGCTTCGCTGATCAAGTGGCTGACTTGCGGCCTACCGAAGATCTTGCTTCGTCGCGGCTGAGCCGAGGGTTGATTGCCGCCGTACGCGTCATGGTCGGGCTGCTGTGGATCGAGAACCTGGCCTGGAAGCATCCGCCGGTATTCGGGTACCGGTCGGATCCGCCGACGGACCTGTACCAATGGACCCTGTACGGGGTCCAGAACGTGGTCTTCCGCCCGTGGGCGTGGTTCGCGGACAACCTCGTACTGCCGAACTTCGTCTTCTTCGCTTGGGCCACGTTCATCGTTGAAGCCTGCCTCGGGGCATTTCTGCTCGTGGGGCTGGCAACCCGCTTCTGGGCCTTGGTGGGGATCGCGCAGACGATGGCGATCATCTTCTCGGTGCTGCGTACGCCGAACGAGTGGTTCTGGGCCTATTTCTTGATGATCGCGGCGCACGTGGTGTTGTTCGCGGTTGCGGCAGGACGGACGTTCGGCGTTGACGGCGTACTCCGGCCACTGTGGCGCGGGAATGACGGCCTGCCGTCACGGGCGCTCGTGGTGGCGTCATGAATGGCGCAGCAGAGCGACGGCGTCTAGACCGCGCCGCGGTCGCGCTGGGCGTCGGCGCCGCGGCTAGTCCGCTGCTCGGAATCGCCGGCCGGCCCCCGCTGAAGCTGATCGCCTTCGGGCTCGGCGCTGTGCTCGTCGCACTCGTGCTCGGCGCGCTGGCTGTGGCGGGCGGTCTGCTGTCACAGCGAGCGCTAGTGGTGATCGCGGGTGCGGGGTTCGCTGCCGCGGCGGCGCTGCTGGTCCTCCAGCTATCGCTCGGGAGCTCGAATCCCATTGGGGGCGATGGTTCAACCGTGGGGATCTTCCTCGCGTTCGCTGTCGGGCTGCTTCCGGTCGGATTAGCCCGGGTGCCCACCAATGAATCGTCGAATCGACAACCGAAAGGGGTCAGCAATGGATCTCAACAACCGGCTTGACGTCGTACTCAAAGCCGCCCGTGACCACGCCGCCGCAGTCGACGAGGACGCAAGGTTCCCGGCCGAGGCTGTGGCGACGCTGCGCGAATCGGGTCTGCTCGGGCTGACGATCCCCACCGACCGCGGTGGTCTCGGCGCCGGCCCGGCCGAGTTCGTCGAGGTGACGCGCGACATCGCTGCGGCGTGTGGATCGACCGCGATGATCTACCTGATGCACGTGTCCGCGGCGATGACGGTCGCGGCCGCACCGCCGGAGGCCCAGCCGGACCTGTTGGAACACTTGGCCGACGGCCGGGCGCTGGGCACGCTGGCGTTCAGCGAACCCGGCTCGCGGTCCCACTTCTGGGCACCCTTGTCGCAGGCGAATCGCATCGATGATCAGGTGGTACAGCTGTCGGCCGTGAAGAGCTGGGTCACCTCCGCCGGCCACGCCGACGTGTACGTCACCTCGACCCTGTCGGCCGACGTCGACGGAGGACTCGACTTGTACGCCGTCGCCGGCGATACCGCCGGCGTGACGGTGACGGGCGCCTTCCGGGGCATGGGCCTGCGGGGCAACGCGTCGGCGCCTATGCGGTTCGAGACGGTGGTCGGCGACGGCCTGCGGGTCGGCGCCACGGGAGGAGGTTTCGACCTCATGGTCGGGACCGTGATGCCGTGGTTCAACCTCGGCAATGCTGCGGTGTCCCATGGGCTGGCGTCAGCAGCCGTCGATGCAGCCGTCAGGCATGTGTCCGGCGCCAAGCTGGAGCACGCCGGTCAAGTGCTCGCCGACTTGCCGACGATCAGGGCCCGGGTGGCCCAGATGTCGCTGCGCCACGAGGCCGCCGGCAGCTACCTGCGCTCAGCCGCGGCGAGCATTGCCGCTCCGGACGAGTCGACGCCGCTGTACGTGCTCGGCGTAAAGGCGCTCGCGAACGACTCGGCATTGATGATCACTGACGACGCGATGCGGGTCTGTGGTGGTGCGGCATTCTCAAACCACCTGCAGATAGACCGATACTTCCGCGACGCCCGCGCCGGGCACGTGATGGCGCCGACCGCGGACGTGCTCTACGACTTCTACGGCAAGGCTGTGACCGGCCAGCCGGTGTTCGGGTGAGTGGGTTGCCTCAGATGGAACCGGTTCTGGTCGGGGCAGTCGCCTACACGCCTAACGTGGTGCCGATCTGGGAGGGCATTCGGGAGTATTTCCGTGGTGCTCCGGTCGAGATGGACTTTGTGCTGTTCTCCAACTACGGCAGGCAGGTCGAGGCCCTGATTAACGGTGTGATCGACATCGCCTGGAACACCAATCTGGCCTGGGTCCGGACCGTGCTGCGTACGGATGGATCAGCAACCGCGCTGGCGATGCGGGATGTCGATCTTGACTATCGGACGCTGCTGGTCGGCCGGGCGGGCGCGGGCTTCACAGACCTCCATGACCTGCGCGGCCGTCGGCTGGCCCTGGGCAGTCGCGATTCCGCGCACGCGGCGATCTTGCCGGTGTATTACCTGCGAAGGGCTGGCATCGCTGAGGGTGACGTGGACGTCCTGCGGATTGACAGCGACCTGGGCAAGCACGGCGACACCGGTCGCAGTGAGCTGGACGCTATCCGGGCCGTCCTGGACGAGCAGGCGGACGCGGCTGCGATCGGGATCAGCACCTGGGAGGCGATCGGCAAGGAGGAACTGATGCCGGGTGCCCTCGAGGCGTTCTGGACCAGTCCGACGTATTGTCATTGCAACTTCTCCGCGCTTGTCAGCCTCGATCCTCACCGGGCGGCGGCATGGGCGAACCACTTGCTGGCGATGGATTGGGAGCAACCGGAGCAGCGGCGGATCCTCGAGCTGGAAGGGCTGCGGCGCTGCTGGGTACGGCCCGAGCTTGCGGGGTACGCGGATCTGTTCGAGGCGGTCGAGGAGCAACAGGTCCCGGCCCAATGATGATCTTGCAATGGTGATCTTGGAGCTGGTCGAGCGGGTCGGCTGGGCCGCTGAGGGCGAGCTCGTGACCGTGCCGCTGGACTCCGCGGAGGACCACGAGCTGGTGGTGGGCTGGTGCGAGAGGACCGGCAACACACTTGTCGCCGCTGATGACCGTACGGCCACGGTTCTTCGCGGCCGCGCACCGGATCCTGTCGCGCGCCTCCCGGCAGATCGGGTGCCCGGCGCACGGCTCTGGTTGTACACGAACTTCGACTGCAATTTGGCTTGCGACTACTGCTGCGTACGGTCCTCGCCTCGTACGCCACGGCGAGCGCTCGGCCTCGACCGGATCCGCGCGATCGCCATGCAGGCTCCGGCCGCGGGAGTCACCGAGTTCTTGCTCACTGGCGGAGAGCCGTTCATGCTTCCCGATCTTGACGAGATCGTGGTTGCGTGCACCAGCGCGCTGCCGACCACGCTGCTCACCAACGGCATGCTCTTCCGCGGTCACCGTCTGGAGATGTTGCGCGCCATGCCTCGCGACCGGCTTAGGGTCCAGATCAGCATCGACTCCGCTACGCCAGACCGACACGATATGCACCGCGGCGTCGGCAGCTGGGCAAAAGCTGTCGCGGGCGTACGCATTGCACTCGACGAAGGCTTCACTGTGCGCGTGGCGGCAACCCTGACTACGAACGATTTGCAGGAGGAGCACGAACTTCGGGACTTCTTGGACTCGCTCGGGATCGCACGTGAGCATCAGATCGTGCGCCCACTCGCACACCGCGGTGTTGCTGAGAGCGGTATCGAGCTCACGGTTGAAACGCTGGTTCCGGAGGTGACCATCACTGCCGATGGGGCCTACTGGCACCCGGTCGGGGCGGACGACGACGATCAACTGGTGACCACCGAGATCTTCCCGCTGGCGGCCACGATCGAGCGAGTGCGCGACCTTTACCGCGAGCATCATCGGACAGCCGAGCAAGCTGCCCGTACCTTCACCTGCGCGTGAGCCGCCCGCGACGCTCGCGTGAGCCGCCGATGACGCCCGTGAGCCGTCTCAACATGAGCAACGTGTGTCAAGGATCGCTGAATATGCCTCGCCAGCCGTCGTGAGACGGCAAACGTGTGATCTGCGACGTCGACTCGTACGGACGTGGGGCGGCGAGGTATCTGTCCATCGATGACGCAGTGGCAACTGAGGTGGAGGGCACTCCGCTCGGTGAGCGCATCTCCCAGAGACGTACGACGCCATTCGGCGGCGCGCCCGGATCTCTTGCAGGGCTACGTCGCCGACGACGGATCCGTCGGCCTCCCCTTGGCCGGTCAACTTGGTCGTGGTACGCCGATAGCTCCCCTGAGTGGGCTATGCCTTGACCACGTGGGGGCTCTCCAGCTGGGATTGTTCGGGCTGGGTCGGCTCCGGACCGATGGAGGCGATCATCGACGCACCGGTCGACTTGATTCCGGCATCTGATCTCAAGCCAGACGTCAAGGGCGCGGGTCGTTGAAGGGCTGATGGCGCTGTGACCGACAGCGACCAGCAAAGGCTGCTCGGCTTTTCAGGCGGCGATCGAGGCGATTCGTTCGCAGTTGGCCCGCGGTGACTTGTTCGACAGGCTGATCTTCGACGTGGTCCGCATCCGCCTGCTGGAGATCGGTGAGGCGGTCAAGGCACTGCCAGGTGGGCAATTTGCAACTCAGCCGTCGATCCCGTAGTGGGAGATCGTGCGAATGCGTGATCATCTTCCGCATCGTTACTTCGATACTTCTCATGCAATCGTGCAGGCCACCGTTGATCAGGACCTACCCGACCTGGAACGCGCCGTCGGCGCGTTGCTGGATGGTCTAGAGAAGTAACGTCAGAAGGATCGTGCGCGATCGACCCTTGTGACCGGTCGATCGCGCACGATCTTTGTCGGATTAGCTTGATCAGCTTCGTGGCGGCAGATCCCACTCGTCGTCGGGCGTACGCAGCAGGGTCACCGCGCAGATGGCGAATGCCAGCGCTATCAGGCCCCAGGCCAGAGCGTCCATGACCGGTGATGGGAAGACGACAAAGGCGAAGACGTGACCGGGCTGAGACAAGATCATCGCAACCC
>JBKPBV010000243.1:0-4117 GCA_046727055.1 Actinomycetota bacterium
ATCTTGCGCTGAACCGGGATACGACCCTCGATACGCGAAGGCACCCGCAGCTCCGGGACCAGGGCGCTGAGATCACCCCTCATCCGAGTGACCAATCTAGGGTTTTGCTGACCGTTAGTCCCGGCGGCAACGGTGAGGGCACGCCGAAGGTGCCCGTCGCTCCACAGGAGTAGCGCTTCAACGCGACTGCGAACGGGACCTTTCGTACGAGCTCTCGCCAGCGCGCACCAGGCGACAGAGGGCTCGCCAACAGCCGTAGCCGCCGACGCCACGGCCGGCAACGACCGGACCGGGCCTCGCACGGCCACTTCAAGAAGAGTGCGACGAGCCACAGACCGCCTGCCCGCCGCGGCCGAGCCGAGGGCGCCCACCACCGACCCGCGTACCACACCCAGACTCAGTAGCGGCCGACGGATCGATCCTGGCAGGACGCGCCAAGCCAGCCAGGCCGTTGTCCAGCGATCGCGAGACAGGTGAGACCGGACTATGTACGCGGCTAGTGGAAGGTGCCGGATGGTTGCCAATACCCGGCTCTGGCCTTGTGACAACATGTCTCCTTACCAGAAGGGCATCCGGCGCAACAAGCGATTGAAGTAGGTCCAACCAGTGTCAGCCCATAATATGTATCGCGATCTTGCCCGCCCGTACGACACGATCTCTCCAGCGGAAGGTCGGATGCCGCCCCTCATCCTTCATGTAACCGGCGCACGCCCCAACTTCCCTAAGGCTGCCCCGGTCATCAGGGCTTTGGCGGCTTACCCCGTCAGGCAGTTGTTGGTTCACACCGGCCAGCACTACGACGACAAGTTGTCGGAGGTGTTCTTTCGTGAACTGCAGTTGCCGGAGCCTGATGTCAATCTCGGCGTCGGCTCCGCCAGCCACGGCCGGCAGACCGCTGCCATCATGACGGCGCTCGAGGACCTGTTTGTCGAGCACCAGCCAGATCTCATTGTCGTGTACGGCGACGTGAACTCAACCGTCGCCGCTGCCTTGGTGGCGGCGAAGATGGGCATCCCCATTGCGCATGTGGAGGCAGGGCTCCGCAGCTTCGACATGACGATGCCTGAGGAAATCAATCGCATTGTCACTGATCGCCTGTCAAGCGTGTTGCTCGTCACCAGCCCCGACGCCATCGCGCACCTAGGAAATGAGGGCATCCCGGCTCACAAGATTCATTTCGTCGGCAACCCCATGATCGACACCCTGCTCGGCAACCTGGACAGATTCGACTCCCACGTCGCAGAAAAGAAGCACGGGATCGCTGGAGATTATGTCGTCGCGACGCTGCATCGCCCTAGCAACGTGGACGACCCGGCCGACGTCAGGGAGTTGGTGGCGGCGATGCGCGGTGTCGCCGATCAAGTTCAAGTGATCCTCCCACTCCATCCCCGGGGCTGGCACCGTCTCGCCCAGGCGGGCCTGATGGACCATCCGCAGCTTCTGGTGATCGAACCGGTGGGATATCTCGAGTTTCTGGGCCTGGTCCAAGGCGCGATCGCAGCCATCACCGACTCCGGGGGCGTTCAGGAAGAGACGACGGTGCTGGGCATTCCTTGCCTCACGGTCCGAGACAACACCGAGCGGCCGGTGACCATCTCCCATGGGACGAATCGGTTGACAACTCGGGCTGATCTGGCAGATGAAGTCAAGAAGATCCTGGCTCATGGGAGGCTGACGCACTGGCCGACGCCGCCGCTGTGGGACGGTCAGGCGGGTCCCCGCATCGCCGCGGTGCTTGCTCAGGCGGTTAATGCGTGACTTCCCCCGTCGCGAAGGTCGACGAACCGGCAACTGATCGACTTCATCGCAACCTTGGCCGAGTCCGACGCCTGCTCCAAATTGCAACCAGCGGCCCCGAGGCTCGGGCCGAGCTCTTCCAACGGATTGCCCGGTACGCCAGATCCAAGAGGATGCTGCCTCGTACGGTCCTCGAACACCGGCACCTGCCCAACTTCGAGATACCGAGCGGACCTGTGGCGCGCCCAAGTATCGCGGTTGCAGTGATCCTCGACGCTTTCTCGGAGCTTGCTTTTCAATACGAGTGGGACCAGATCCTGATCACCCCGGGCGACTGGCGCCAGAAGCTGGAACAGCGGAAGCCGGCGCTGCTTTTTGTTGAGTCCGCCTGGAACGGCAACCGTGGCGCCTGGCGGCTAGCGATGTCGACCGAGCGCGGACCGAGCCAAGCGTTACGCGACTTGGTGGCGTGGTGTCAGGCGAATCTGATCCCCACTGTCTTTTGGAACAAGGAGGATCCGCCGAACTACGACCGCTTCGTCGCGACGGCAGCCCTCTTCGACCACGTGTTCACCGTCGACGCTGACCGAATCCAGGACTATCGGCGCGATCTCGGGCACGACCGCATTGGCCTACTTCCTTTCGCTGCTCAGCCGCGCATCCACAACCCTGTGCTGAGGAGCAAGGGAAGGCAGTACGACGTAGCCTTCGCGGGCACATACTTCGCCGACAAGCATCCGGAGCGGCGCGAACAGATGGATTACCTGTTGACCGCGGCGGCAGATGTCGGGCTCGACATCTACTCCCGGATGGAGAAAAAAGGCGACCCTCGGTATCAGTTCCCACGCCATCTAAATGGGTTTGTCGTCGGTTCTCTGGAGTACGAACGCATGCTGGCTGCGTACACCGCTTACAAGGTCTTCCTGAACGTCAACTCCGTCACCGACTCACCAACCATGTGTGCTCGTCGGCTATTCGAGCTTTCTGCCGCCCAGACCGCCGTGGTGAGTACCAGAGCGGCGTCCATCGAGCCTTTCTTCAGAGACACCATCACAGTCGTCGACGACGAAGAGAGCGCGACGCGAGCCATCCGGATTTTGGTCAGCCAGCCTGAACATCGCGACCGTCTCGCGCTGCGCGCTCACCGCCGCGTGTTCGACGAACACCTCTACACCCACCGGGTCCGGCAGGTGCTCGCTGCGGTCGGAATCGCTGACCCCGAGAGAACCCAGGTGAGTGTTTCCGCAGTCGTGGCAACCAAGCGCCCGGATCAACTCGCCAACGTGATGGCCTTCACCGGCCGCCAGGTCCACAGCAACCTCGAGCTGATTTTGGTGACCCACGGTTTCGTGGCCGATGGGGACGATCTGAAGCGCTTGGCGGAGCGTTATGGGGTGGACCGCTATTCGGTCGTTCCTGCTGACCCGACGCTGACGTTAGGGGCATGCCTGAACCTCGGCATCGCCGCGGCTGACGGGCGGTATGTGGCGAAGATGGACGATGACAACTGGTACGGGCCGCACTACGTGTCTGACCTGGTTCGTGCCTTCACCTGGACCGACGCACAAGTCGTCGGCAAGTGGGCTCATTACGTTCACCTGCTCGGATCGAACGCCACCCTGCTCCGCTTCTCCGGGGCCGAACATCGCTACGTTGAGCTGGTTCAGGGCGGCACGATCATGGCTCCGAGGAGTGTCATGCTGGACCTGCCGATGGAGAACCTGCCGCGGCGGGTCGACACGACCTTCCTAGATAAGGTGCGGCTCAACGGGGGTCGGATCTACAGCGCAGACCGCTTCAACTTCGTCTCCATGCGTTCAGCCTCCAGCGATGGGCACACCTGGTCCATCAGCGATGAAGACCTGCTCGTACGGAAGTCATCCCTTCAGTTCTATGGCAACCCCACGGAGCACGTCAGCGTCTGACTGCGGAGGCAAGCAGTCCTAACCGCACAGCTGCGAGCGTCGGCTAATCGCGCGCCCGCCGTGCTTAGGAGGAGGGAGCGGCGGCGTTGTTTCCTCCGCGAGCGACGACGAAGTAGACGGATTCCATGCGCGCGATGCGCGAGCAGCTCCATGAGCACAGCTGCGAGCGTCGGAAATCGCGCGCCCGCCGTGGTGAGCCAGGCTGGCGCGCCGCTGTCCTGGACGAGCGAGCGAAGCGAGGGAGGAAGGCAGCGGCCAACGAGCGCCAGCCTCAGCGAGCGGAGCGAGCAATATGCAGAGGAGGGAGCGGAGGCGTTTTTCCTCCGCGAGCGACGACGAAGTAGGCGGATTCCATGCGCGCGATGCGCGAGCAGCTCTATGAATCGTCGCCGAATGACAGCCGTGTGATTTATCCACACTGGGGAAAACCCTGTGGAAGTCGCCGTGAGAGACGC
>JBKPBV010000244.1:0-8992 GCA_046727055.1 Actinomycetota bacterium
CGACTGGTCATCGTGGTCCGAGCCGACCCAGTGATCTGCGGGCACTCCGGTGAGGCGCGGAATCTGGCTGAGGTCGCGCTGCAACGCGACTTCACCGACGTGCGTATCGTCACCTGGCCGTTGGACCTGCTGGCGAGGTCGGGTTTGCCGCTGAAGCCGCTCGACGGCGTACTCCCTTATAGCAAGGGCATCGAGGTGGAACGCCCGGAACCGGTCGGCGATTACAAGGTGCTTGACGGACGCCACCTCGCTGGGATGACCGGACGCCTCGTCGAGCTGTTTACCGACGGCGTTCCCACGGTGTGCATGTCCCTTTACCTCAGCCCGCACACACTTGCGGTCTCGGAAGCATTACGCGCCGCGCGCTCCACCGGTCTCCCGGTTCCGGTCGCCACCATTGCGGAGGCAGTCGGCTCCGACGTCACCAACGTGGTCCGCTCATGCGCTGCCGAGGGGCGCTTCGGGGCTGCTGCGCAGGTGCTCTCGGCCTATCTCGACAGCGATCTGCCGGTCGCGGTATCGAACTACACCAAGGAGCTGATCATCTCCTCGGCTCAGGAGATCGACACGCAGCACGGCACATCATTCGGCGAACGATGCCGGCAGCGCGTTGCGATCTCCTACCCAGCGATCAACACCGCCGACTATCTCGGCCTCAGCCCCGAACACACTGCGGCGGTGCTCCAACGGCGGGGTTTGATGCGCGATGGCTATGTGCTCTACCTGTCGAGGTTGGCACGCGCAAAAGGCGTCGATGACCTGATCAACGGGTTTACCGCCAGCGCAGCCTGCAAGGAACTTAGGCTGGTCGTCGCTGGCAATGGGCCGGAGGCGCAGCACCTGCACGAGCTGGCTGCTGTGACGCCGGCAGCGGAGCGGATAACGTTCCTCGATGATGTCGATGACGATGAGAAGCCACATCTGATGGCCGGTTGCGCCGCCTTCGTACTGCCAAGCAAGCCCCGGCCAGAATTCGTGGAGACCTTCGGGATCGCGCTGGTGGAGAAGATGCTCGCGGGCGGCGGGCCGGTGATCACCACCAACACCGGCGGGATTGGAGAAGCCGTTGGCGACACCGCAATGATCGTCCCGGTCAGCAGTCCCAGCTCGATCGCCGATGCGCTCGATCTGGCTGTGACCATGCCCAGTACCGAACAAACCACGATGGCCGAACGGGCGCGCCAACATGCGCTGCAGTTCGACCGGGCTCACGTGTTCGACCGGCTGCTGCAAAGGCTGACCGAAGCAACCGAGCGGGAGCTAAGTCCAATCTGACAACCGGTTGTTTGCACCCCAGACGCCCGCAGGAACGCACGTACACGTCCGTTCCTCTCGCGACACACACATTGCAACCAATGCAGAGTGACTGAAGCGCACGTACACGTGCGTTTCAGCCAACACACGCAGCGTGTGATGCCCGGTCACTTGCTTTACCTGGATTTCTGCAGATGGTCACGCAGACTTCTCCCAGACCGAGACGTGTTTGGTGCTCTCGCTGGTGAAACCTTCGCGGTTCCAACCGCTCCAACGTTCCCGCAGTGACATCCCGGCGAGCCGCGCCATCAAGTCGAGTTCTGCCGGCCATACATAGCGGAACGGCATCAAAAGCCCGTCGAGCTTGCCGTCGACAGCCCAGTAGTGATGGGAGATCAAGCCCTGGGATGCGACGTCGTACTCGTCAAACCCCAGCCGTGTGGCACTCACTGTAAAGGCCCGGACAGTCTCACCGGGTGGCAGTCGCTGCAGATCGGGCACCATTACCTCGATCACGAAACACCCGCCCGGCTGCAGGTGTGCCGCCACATTTCGAAAGCAGGCGACCTGCTCGTCCTGTGTCGTCAGGTTCATGATCGTGTTGAAGACCAGATAGGCAACCGAGAATGATCCCTCAACGGTGGTCGTGGCGAAGTCTCCAATGGTCACGCTGATCTGCTCAGCCCCAGGCTTCGACCGCAGCTTGGCGACCATCGCGTCGGATAGATCGATGCCATGGACGCGGATACCTCGCTGCGCCAGCGGAAGCGCAATCCGGCCGGTGCCAATACCTAGCTCGAGAGCGGATCCGTCGTAGGCCAGGTCCACAAGGAAGTCGACAACCGGGTCGACGACGTCAGGGTCAAAAAGGTCGGCGGTGGACTCGTCATAACGCTGCGCGACACGTTCCCCGAAGTAGTCCCTGGCCATAGGTCCACTATGACGGGGCGGCTCGCTTCGCCGACTGCAGGAGCTCGCAGTTGTGCTGCGTGAAAGGGCTGCCGCGTCCTGCCAGCGACGAAGGGAGGCGAATCTGGCGGGCAGCCCGTCAGAGTGCAATTGGACAATTGTGCACTCTGTCAGCCTGGCCGCAGCTCCGGAACTCGATATTCGGCCGGGACAATCATCTACTCGGGATTTGACTTCCGTTCGAAGCTTAATGAAAATGGTTCTCATGTCGATTAGATTTCGCTTGCTGGGCGTTCTCGGAGGCCTGCTCGCTCTGGTGGCATTAGCAAGTTGCGCTAGCGCCGGACCGGCTAGCACCACCCCGACGGCAACGCGCGGACCGCTCACCGTTGTTACTGCGTTTTATCCGCTGCAGTTTGTCGCAGAGCGCGTTGCTGGCGTCCATGCCACGGTCGCCAGCTTGACCCAACCAGGGGCCGAGCCACATGACCTGGAGCTCACCCCTGGGCAAGTCGCGAGCCTGTCCACCGCGAGCCTGGTTCTCTATGAGAAGGGCTTCCAGCCAGCGGTGGACGAGGCTGTGGCACAGAGCGGGAACTCTGCGGTACTCGACACGACGACCGTCGTCCCGTTGCGACCGGCGACGACCGGCGACGAACACCACGCAGCGGATGAGCATGCAGAGGAAGCAGGCCATGATCACTCGGACCTCGATCCACATGTATGGCTGGACCCGACGTCAATGTCTCGGATTGCACGCGCGGTACAAGAACAGCTCTCGACCCTCGATCCCGATCATGCGGCTGACTACGCGAGCAACGCCGACGTGCTCGACAAGGAGCTGACGAGTCTTGACGAGTCGTTCCGCTCAGGCCTGGCGCACTGTGTACGTACCGATTTCATCACCACTCACGCTGCCTTCGGGTACCTGGCGGAGCGGTACCACCTCAACCAGATCGCGATCAGTGGTCTGAGTCCTGAGTCCGAGCCCTCGCCGGCACGGATCGCAGAGGTCCAGCGCGAAGCCCGAGAGCACAAGCTCACCACGATCTTCACCGAGACACTGGTGTCGCCCCGCGTCGCCGAGGCGATCGCTGGTGATCTTGGCCTGGTCACCGACATACTGGATCCCATCGAAGGCATCACTCCCGAGTCGAGGGGGCAGGATTACCTCTCAGTCATGGCGTCCAATCTGGTGGCGCTGCGAAAGGCAGGGGGATGCTCCTAGAAACACGTACCGTGCTCGCGGCCGACGACCTCACGGTCGAGTTGGGCGGCCTTCCAGTGCTGCGCGGCGTCAGTCTCTCCGTACGAGGCGGGGAGGCCGTCGCCTTGATGGGAGGCAACGGTTCGGGAAAGTCCACCTTGGTCCGTACGCTGCTCGGCCTGCTCCCCCACCAGCGTGGCGCGGTACGCCTATTCGGCTCGCGCTTGGGCGAGTTCCGGGAGTGGTGGCGTGTTGGCTACGTCCCACAACGTTCGCCGGCCTTGCTCAGTGGGTCGAAAGTGAAAGAAATCGTCGCAGCGGGACGGTTGGCACGCAGACGGCCCCTCCGACCGCTGACCCACCTCGACCGGGCAGCCGTACGCGACGCTATTGCTCTGGTTGGGCTGCCTGAGCAGCTCAACACCGACATAGCCGGCCTGTCGGCTGGGCAACAGCAGCGGGTACTTGTCGCCCGGGCACTTGCCGGCAAGCCGGACCTCCTAGTGCTTGACGAGCCAACCTCCGGGGTTGATCTTGAGCATCAGCGGGCGCTCGCCGAGCTGATGACTGGGCTGTTGTCGGCAGGCAAAAGCGTCCTGATTGTGCTGCATGACGTCGGCCCGTTCGGCAGACTGATTGACCGCGCCGTCGTGTTGAGCGACGGCCGGGTCGCACATGACGGCGCGCTTGGTGATCTTGGTCAACACCCTCGGTTCGGCGGTCATGTGCACCACGACGGCCGGCCGGCCGGTCAAGATCATGGTGAGGATCCCGAAATCCTCTTGGGCGGGCCTGTGGAACCATGATCGAAATCCTGTCCTATCCGTTCATGCAGCGCGCGCTGTTGGCTGCCCTCCTCACTGGTCTGATTGCGCCCGCGATCGGTACCTACGTGGTGCAGCGCAGACTGAGCCTGCTCGGTGACGGCCTCGGCCATGTCGCGCTGGCAGGTGTCGGCGTGGCGCTGCTCACCGGCACCGCACCGATCCCGATTGCCGTTGCCGCCTGTATCGCGGGAGCAGTCGTCGTTGAGGTCCTGCGGCAGCGCGGCAAGGCGAGCGGAGATGTCGGGCTGGCGATCCTGTTCTATGGCGGGCTGGCAGCCGGCGTCTTCCTGTCAGGCATCTCCGGTGTCGGCGCCGCCGGGCTGACGCAATACCTCTTCGGCTCACTCACGACCGTGACGGCAAGCGATCTGGCGCTGATCGCGTTGCTTGCGATCGTGATCTTGGTAATCACCCTTGGTCTGGCGCCGCAGCTGTATGCCGTATCGACAGACGAGGAGTTCGCTCGCACCCAGGGGCTGCGGGTGCGGCTTTACCACATCGCTGTGGTCACCCTGGCCGCGGTCACGGTCGCGCTCGCAATGCGAACGGTGGGGTTACTGCTGGTGAGCGCGCTGATGGTTGTTCCGGTCGCCGCGGCACGCAACCTGGTCCGCGGTTTCACTGCAGCCCTTGTTTGCGCCGTCGCCATTGGCGTCGCCACCGCGGTTGGTGGCGCGGCGGCTTCGTTTTACGTAAACGCCGCGCCTGGCGCGTTCATCGTGCTGCTGGCCATTGCTGTCTTCATACTGAGCTGGCCGGTCTCGTACCTGCTGCGCCTCCGGTACGGCGTGGCCGTACTCCCGGAGCGGGTCGAGGACGACGAGCTCTTGGCCCCGCATACCGTCACCGAGAGCCACCCTCACCGCCACGCGCCGGGCTGCGGACATCCGGCGGTTCAACATGGCGATCACGCCGACTTCATTCATGAAGGTCATCGGCATGCTGCCCACGCAGATCACTACGATGAGCACTGAGCCGCCCGGCCGACACTGCCGAGGAGCACACGATGACCACCAGGCCGATGACGAGAGCTGAGACGGCCAAGCCCTCGGGTTCTCAGCGTAAGACCCGGCAGCGCGCGGCGGTCGCCGAGATCTTGTCCGATCGGCATGACTTCCGGACGGCGCAGCAGATTCACGACGATCTCAGACATCACGGCGAACGCATTGGGCTGACCACGGTCTATCGGACGCTGCAACTGATGACAGACGCGGGGGATCTCGACGCCATCCGAACCAACGACGGCGAGACGGCATATCGCCGGTGCTCGACCGGGCACCATCACCATCTGGTATGCCGCGTCTGCGGTCGTACGGTCGAGGTCTCTGGGCCTGCGGTCGAGCGGTGGGCGAATGCGGTTGCCGAGCAATACGGCTTCCGCGAAATCAGCCACGACTTGGAGATCTTCGGCACCTGTGATACCTGTTGAGCCTGCCCACCCCCTCTCAAGTGCTGCCGCTTTCGCCGGTCACAACGTTGGGCACAGCACCGCCATAACGCCGGTCCCGCTGGGCGTATAGCTCGATCGCCCGCCAAAGATCACGGCGATCGAAATCGGGCCACAATCGATCAAGAAACACCAGCTCCGCGTACGCACTCTGCCAGAGCAGAAAGTTAGACGTTCGCTGCTCACCCGAGGAGCGAATGAAGAGATCGACGTCGGGAATGGCAGGCTCGTCGAGGAATTGCCGGAATCGCTCCTCAGTGAGCTTGCGCGGATCGAGTCGCCCTTCAGCCGCGAGCTGCGCGATCCGCCGAGTGGCATCCACGATCTCGGCTCGACCGCCGTAGTTCACGCAGAACTGCAAGGTCAGTACGTCGTTGCCGACGGTACGACGCTCGGCGTCTTGCAGCTCGGTGATCACACTCCGCCACAGCCGAGGCGATCGGCCTGCCCAGCGCACCCGGACTCCCATCGCAGCGAGCTGCTCCCGCCGCCTTCTGATCACATCACGGTTGAAGCCCATCAGCCAGCGGACCTCGTCTGGCGAACGGTTCCAGTTCTCAGTGGAAAAGGCATACGCCGAGAGGTACTTCACGCCAACCTCGATGGCCCCCTCGATCACGTCGAAGAGCGAGACTTCACCGCGGGCGTGACCTTCGGTCCGCGGTAAGTTGCGTGCCTTCGCCCAGCGCCCATTGCCGTCCATCACGATCGCCACGTGGGTTGGCAGTCGATCGTGGGGTATCTGTGGTGGGCGTATACCGCTGGGGTGTGGAGCCGGCGGACGCGGCTGCTCAGCAGCGGGTGCCGGCTTCGCGGTGCTCCTGTGAGGCGCGGCCCGGCGCGGCGGAGTCCTGGAAAGCTTTGCCACGTCAGGGACAATATCGAGGTGCCGACTTATCGTGACGAAGCAGTAGTTCTTCGCACGCACAAGCTCGGCGAGGCCGATCGGATCATCACCATGCTGAGCCGGCGCCACGGCAAGATTCGGGCGGTTGCGAAAGGGGTACGGCGTACCACCTCGAAGTTTGGCGCTCGGCTCGAGCCGTTTTCCCATGTTGACCTGCAGCTCGCCGTAGGGCACACGCTTGATGTGGTCACTCAGGTCGAATCGCTCGACGCCTTTGGTGAACCGCTGGTTGATGACTATCCCGCGTACACCGCCGGTCAGGTGATGCTGGAGACGGCCGACCGCTTGGTTGTCGAGGAATCCGAGCCTGCGCTCCAGCATTACCTGCTGCTCGTCGGAGCGTTGCGTGCGCTCAACCAGGGCACCTCAGATGGGCGACGGCCAGCGACTTTGATCTTGGATTGCTACCTGCTGCGGGCGATGGCGGTCGCCGGCTACGCGCCCTCGTTCTCCGATTGTGCGCGCTGTGGTGTTGCCGGGCCGCATCGGGCATTCTCCCCCGCACTGGGCGGGGCCGTCTGCGAGCGCTGCCGTCCCGCAGGAGCGACGCGGCCGGCTCCGGAAACCATGGCCTTGCTGGGTGCGCTGCTCGAAGGCCGATGGAGCGACACACGTCAGGTACCTGATCGCGTGGCACGGGAGGTCAGTGGCATCACGGGCGCCTTCGTCGCCTGGCACTTGGACCGCAACCTCAGATCCCTGGCGCATGTCGAGCGTTGACCCAGGGTGGCCGCCGCCGCAGGAGTCCCAGGCGTTCTCAGCCGCGCATCCGCAACCGCTCATGCGAAATCAGGTAGCGCCACAACGACCGCATCGGATCGCGTACGTCCTCGCCGTGATCATGCCGGTGGTCTTGCTTGCCGTCATCGCGGCGCCGCTGGGAGTGGCCTGGACGATCACCCGGCTGCGGCAGTCTCCCGGCAGCGTTACGACGCCGCCGCCGCTGAACCCCAACGCTACTGACGGAGAGCCCGGAGTCGGGGATCCTTACTACCCGCAGGCTGGCAACAGCGGCTATGAGGTGACCAAATACCAGATCATGATCAACTGGGATCTGGCAACCCAGTCAATGGAGTCAACGACAACCATCAGCGCCCGGGCTCTTCAGCAGCTCAACTCGTTCTACTTCGATCTTGTGCTGCACACGGATCGGGTCACAGTTAATGGTGCACCCGCCGAGTTCGCCCAGAAGAGCTTCTCCGACGTCTATGTCAAGCCTGAACACCCGATCGCGGCAGGCAGCAGCTTTCAGGTGGTTGTCGGCTACTCGGGCAAACCAAGCGAGTACAAGCAGGGCGACCTGCAACCATGGTTTGCCGCCGACGGTGAGTGGACAGCAGCCGGTGAGCCGGAGAGCTCAGCATGGTGGTACCCCGCCAATGATCACCCATCCGATCCTGCACTGATGGACGTCTCGATCCGAGTACCGGCGGGCATGGAGGCCATTAGCGTCGGCCGGCTTGAATCGACCGACACCAGCAACGAGAAGGACTTCGACACCTGGCGCTGGATCGCCCGGCAGCCAATGGCGTCCTACCTGAACTTCCTCACTATCGGTCAGTATGAACTCCGGCGGGGCATCGACCAGGGCGTGCCTTATGTGTACGCGGTCTCTGAGAAGCTCTCGTCCGAGCAACGCAAGACGGCGTTTGCTGCGCTGATGACCTCTGGTGAGCGGATTCGGACTCTGGAAACGATGTTTGGTCCCTACCCCTTCAGCGAGCTAGGGGGCATCGTCCTGGCACACCGGCTATGGTTCGCCGGGCTGGAGACCCAGACCCGGCCGATCTATGACGCGAGGTCAATCCTGAACCGCAACTTCGCGCCGACCCTGCTCAATCACGAGCTGGCCCATATGTGGTTCGGCGACAACGTGACGGTGCGGCAATGGAACGACATCTTCATCACCGAGGGTTACGCGTCGTGGGCACAGTGGGGAGCCGCCGAGCGGACGGGGGGCCGCAAGGCCAACGACGGTTTGAATCGCACGTATGAACGACTCAAGGACAACGACGAATTCTGGAAGATCACCATGATCGACCCCGGCAGGGCGCACCTCTTCGACGCGGTCTACGCACGTGGTCCCATGGCGCTTCAAGCCCTCAGCAACGTGATCGGTGACGAGGCATTCTTCAAGCTGGCCAGGGATTGGGCTCAGGATCCGGGGAGTCGCACGCTGGAGGAATGGATGGCGGCAGCTCAGTCATACACCACAGTTGATCTTGGGCCCTTCTTCCAGGCCTGGATCTATTCTCCGACCGCTCCGGCGCGGACAGCTGCCAACGGCTTTCGATAACCCGATCTTGGTGGCTCTTGCTGACGCCCCACCGACTCTTTTCAGGGTGGGGCGTCAGCAATGAGTCGAGGGAGCCCAAGCTGCGAGCGTCGGGAATCGCGCGCCGCCGCAGGAGAAGGAGCGAGCAGAGGCGTTGTTTCCTCTG
>JBKPBV010000245.1:0-18546 GCA_046727055.1 Actinomycetota bacterium
AGACCGCGCTACGGAAGTGGGGCACGATCTCCCTGCGCGACGCGTTGCGCCCGGCGATCGAGGTCGCCGACCGGGGCTTCGTCGTCGATCAGACGTTCGTCAACATGATCAACGAGAACCTCGCGACGTTCTCGCAGTTCAGCTCGTCCAGCGCGCTGTACCTGCCGGGCGGGGCGCCGCCCGCCGTCGGCTCGACCTTCCGCAACCCGGATCTCGCCCGGACCTACCGCCTGCTCAGCCGGGAGGGCATGGGCGCGTTCTACCGGGGCGAGCTGGCCGCCGACATCGTACGCACGGTGCAGCACCCGCCGATCGTTGCGGCACCGCCGGTACCGTGGGCGTTCGCGATCCGCCCCGGCGAGCTGGAGCCTCCGACCTGGCCGGCTACGACGTCCGTACGCCGCGGCCGACCCACGTGGGCTACCGCGGCTACGACGTGTACGGGATGCCGACACCGTCCAGCGGCGGATCGACGGTGGGCGAAGGGCTCAACATCGTCGAGAACTGGGATCTCGCCGACCTGTCGCGGACCCAGGCGCTGCACCGGTATCTCGAAGCGAGCGCGCTCGCCTTCGCCGACCGCAACCGCTACGTCGGCGACGACACTCGGCGCGCGCTGCTCGACGAACTGCTCAGCCAGAGGTTCGCCCGCGAGCGGGCGTGCCTGATCGACCCGACTCACGCGCTGACCAAGCCGGTCGGCCCCGGCGTCCCCGACGGCAGCTACGACCGGTGCGCTATCGCGACGCCCTCGTTGGTGGTGACCGACGAGCGGGGGACCACCAACCTCACGGTCGCCGACCGGTGGGGCAACGTCGTGGAGTACACGCTGACGATCGAGCAGACCGGCGGCAACGCCATGGTCGTGCCGGGCCGTGGGTTCCTGCTCAACAACGAGCTGACCGACTTCAACTTCACCCCTACCCAGGGCACCGCTGAGGATCCGAACCTGCCGGCACCGGGCAAGCGACCGCGCAGCTCGATGGCACCGACGATCCTGCTCAGCCACGGCAAGCCGTTCCTAGCCACGGGTTCGCCGGGCGGCTCGACCATCATCACGACCGTGTTCCAGATCCTTCTCAACCGGATCGACCTCGGTATGACGCTGCCTGAGGCTGTCGCGGCCGCCCGGGCCACTCAGCGCAACACGGCGACGGTACAGGCGGAGCCCGCGTTCCTGGCGTCGCCGGAGGCGGCCGAGTTGACGGCGCTGGGTCATGTGTTCGCACTGAACCCCGAGATCGGGGCAGCGACCGGCGTTGAGTTCCTGCCCGACGGACAGGTCGTCGCGGCGGCGGAGCCGGTCCGCCGGGGCGGCGGTTCAGCGGCGGTCGTCACGCCGTCGCAATAGACGGCACGGTAGGTTCGGTGTCGGAGGTGTGAGGGCGCCTCGTTGACGCCAGTCCACCCCGAGCCGCCACGCCACGAGGCTGTGTCCCGCTGGATGCAGCTGATCGCCCACCACGCCGCCCGAGTCATCAGCTTGGGCCACGGGCCGGCGAGTGGATTGTCTTCGCTGAACCCGCCGATCGAGCAGGCCGGTTCGTGGCAGCTGTATCGGCATGCGGCCAGAGCAGTTCCACCGGGCCCGAACGCGGGGGTGTCGCGCAGCCTGCGCGGCCGTGTTCGTCGGGTGACTTTGCTTGGGTCGCAACCGATCCTTAAGGACCTCGACGTACCTCACCGCTAACGACACGACCCCAGCTCGACGGCGACCCATGACCCCGGAGAAATCCGAAGAGCCGGGTTCCACAGCCGCTGATCACAGATTTCGCCGGCTTCACACGATTCCACACCTCCGTGCGCATGCTTCGGTTGGAGGTGGGGCGATGCCGAGGAAAGAGTCCAAGCAGCGGTGGTGTCGGCCTGCGCGTGGTCGGTGGCCCTGGCGGGGCTCGAGGGCCGGATCCTGGAGGTTTAGGCTGACATCGGCGCTGGGCTGCCGCGCACGGTCCTTGTCGGACTCCCGGACTCTGCGCTTTTTCAGGCGCGTGATCGGTGCAAGGCGGCAGTCAGAAATTCCGGCTAAGAGTGGCCGATTTCACTGCTGACCATCAATCTCAGCCCTGCGACCTTGCCGAAGGCCGGCAGCTGCCGAGCCGACCGCACAACCCCTCTCATAATTGGTCGATCGAATCGGTCGTCACGCTGCTCAGCGGCATCGTGCTCGCCGGTGGTTCGGCATGGAGATCTTCGGTGACCGCTGGCTCAGGGCGAAGCTGGGCCTCTACGCGGCGACGGCGGCGCTCGGTGCGGCGCTCCTCGGCCCCAGCCTCGAGACCCTGCTCGACCGCACCGAGTCAAGCAGCCCGGGCGAGAGGAACACACGCTGGAGGCCGGCCGTGCTGGCGGGACTGCAGGCAGTGATGCTGCTCACAGCCGGCGCGCTCGGATTGTTCAAAGGGTCGGCGCGAGCCCGAAGGCCGCGAACAGGTCGGGGAGGACGAAACCGGTGATCTCGGCAACAGTCCCGTCCTCGATCCGGAGCACGTCCAGCGAGAGCGCTTGGTACGTCGGGTCATGTGGGGGTCGCAGATACCAGGCGACCGCGGGCTGTCTGTTGGCCTGCGTGGGTACGCCGCGGAGTTCGCCGCGAAAGCCGGGGGCGGTCGGATCCGAGAAGGCTTGAGCGAACGCGACGATCGAGGCACGCCCGACGTACCACTCCATATACGGCGGCATGATCAGGCGCGCGTCCTCACGCAGCATGTCCGCCAACTCTGTGAGGTCCCCCGACTCGTAGGCGTCGATGTACCGCCGGAGCAGCTGACGCTCGGCTGCGCTTCGATCCGCTGCTGCCGACCACTCGAGCCTGCTCGCAGGTAGGCGCGTCTTCAAGGTTGCCCTCGCCCTCTGCAGCGCGCTGTTGACCGAAGCGACGCTACTCCCGAGGAGCGACGCTGTTTCCTTTGCCGACCAGTCGAGTAGGTCCCGCACGATCAGCACTGCGCGTTGCCGCGGTGGCAGGAATTGGATCGCGGCGAGGAACGTCAGCTCGATGGTCTCCTTCGAGACGACAGCCTCGTCCGGCGTGGTATTGCTCGGCGAGACGTCCTCGAGCAGCCGGTCCGGGTACGGCTGCAGCCACGGTAGGTCGGCGGGGCGCTGCAGTCCCGCGCGCGGATCCGCGGCCGGGCCGAGTTCCGATGGAAGCACACGCCGCGGCCGACGCTCAAGGCGGTCGAGGCAGAGGTTGGTCGCGATCCGGTACAGCCAAGCCCGGAACGACACGACGCTCTCGAAGGTGAAGGTCGCCCGGCTGCGCCAGGCGTGCAGGAACGTCTCCTGAACGAGATCCTCGGCGTCATCGAAGGAGCCGAGCATCCGGTAGCAATGCACCCGCAGCTCCCGACGGTGCCGCTCGAACAGCGCGCCGAACGTCGACTCGTCACCTGCGTCCAGGGCTGCACGTAGCCCATCTTCGGGCGGCTGTGTGCGGTCCTGCGCTCGTCGCACTCTGCAACCGTAGATCAAGCCCGAGCGAGAACTCACCGCCGCTCCGATGAGCTCTGCTGCCTCGACCCGTTCTATGTCTGAGAACGTTGTTTCAGATCGACACACCAACAGAGGAGGAAGTGCCATGTCCGAGAGCCCCGGATTGCCGCAGCCAGACCCCGCTCTCCGTCGACTGGACCTCTTCGTCGGCCGCTGGAGCATGAAAGGCCACTTCGTCGGCTCCGACGAGGAGAGCATCGGAGGCGAGACGACGTTCCGCTGGCTGCCCGGCGGCTTCTTCCTCGAGCAGTCTATCGAGCTGGACTTCGGTGGCCTCAAGATCGAAAGCCTGGAGCTGATCGGCTACGACCCTGAGTCCGACAAATTTCCGTCGACGGTTTTCTCTAACCTCTCGCCGGTGCCGCTGCCCTACAGCTGGGACGTCCGGGACGAATCGGTGACGATCACCGTCTCGTACCCGCCGCTCGACGCAACGTTCGCCGGCTCGTGGCGCGAGGACGGCACGTTTTCAGGTGGCTGGCGCCCCAACCCGGGCGCCGACGAGACGGTGAACGTGCCCTACGACATCAGCGGAGACCGCGTCGCATGAGCAACCCGGTGGCCGGAAGGCGCTGCGCGAGCGGAAGGAGACCTCAGTGAGTGATCAGCAGAATCTCGATGCGGTCGTGCTTGGGGACCGGACGGCGAGAGCCTCCGTGAACTCTGGAAGTCGATGCAGACCCGCGGTGTCACGGCCACCGGGCCGCCGTTCGTCCGCTACCACACCTGGGAACAGACGGAGACCGATGTCGAGGTGGGCATTCCAGTCGCCGACGCGGTGTCCGGCGAAGGACGGATCACGGCCGGGGAGCTCCCTGGGGGCGCCGTAATCAGCACCTGGCACATCGGCTCCCACGATCGGCTCGGCGAGGCCTACGGCCGCCTCGAAGCGTGGCTGAGCGAGCGGGACCGCAAGGCCGCCGGAGCGGCCTGGGAGATCTACTGGTGGATCGACCCGGCCTTCGATCCCGATCCGAGGAGCTGGCCGCCGCCTGCCGAGTGGCGCTGTGAGCTCGTCCAGCCGGTCGCGTGAACTCGGACTGACGTACCTTCGGGTTCAGCGAGAGATCGGCCATGAGCCGGTCGGGGTCGTCGAAACGGTGGAAGTCGCCGACGGCGGCCACCATGGAGATCCCGGCGATGTCGTCCACGCCGGGATGGTCATCAAACGGGCCACGACCCGATCCGACAAGGCCTCCACCGCCAGCTTGTTGTCCACACCGCGAGCTCGGCGCCGTGGAAGTCAAGCTGGCGCAGCAGAGCGCGCACGCTGGAGCGTTCGTCGGCCGGCAGCGGCTGCGTCGACAGCCAGTAAGGTCCGGCGGTGCCTGACAAGTCCGACACCGCGGCGTCGGGTGCCAGGTTGCGCGCCAAGATCGCATGAATCTGGTTCTTGATCCTGGCTTGCCGACGTAACGCCCGATTCCGGTCCGGTGGCTGAAAGTCCGCGGCCAGCAGCTGGGCGAGGCTTTCGGCATCGACCTTGTCGGTCCTGACCCATTCGCTCCGCGATCGCGCGGGTGTTGGACGGCCGGATTGGCGCTCGTTCTGTAGGTCGCGTCTCGAGGGCGAGGGTTCGGGGACGTCCGGATCGCCGGCGTGCGCGGGCGAGCTCCGGCCAGGCCCGGGGGCGGGTGAGGATGGCCCGCAGCAGCGGCGTCGGATCGAAGTAGCTCTCCCGCTCGACCACCAACCCCTCGCGCAGGGTGGCCCGGTCGCATACGCGCCAAGCGATGGGACGCCCGCCAAGGGTGCCGCGTAGCGTCAGCTCGATGTAGGCGCAGTCGGCACCGATTGCCAAGCGTTCCCGGAAGGCCTGCTGGCCAACCAGGGTCGGCAGTTGGGGTTGGATGAGCCGGATCTGCGGGTCGAACCACGGCTGGAAGTGGTCGGCGAATGCGTCGGCGCTGGCGGGTGCCAGCCAGCCTTCGGCAAAGGCTAGGACCCAGGCCTGCGCCGCCTCGGTGCCCGGTGCAGCTGGCGTGATGGAGTTCATGGCATTCTCCGTTCACGGGAGCGAGCGATGGTCTTGGTTCGAATGCGGTACATCATCATCTTCGAGATGCTGACCTCCTCTTAACCTCGATTCGCGATGGCGTGCCTCTCGGCCGGAGCCGAATCAGCGCAGCAGGATGAAAACCGTCGTTGCGACCAGCCCGCCGAGGACTGCACCGGCCAGAGCCTGGGCCGGGGTGTGGTCGCTGAGTCGAATCCGGGACCAGGCCGCCAGGGCGACCGCCGGCAGGGCCAGGATTAGCGGAGGGCCGAACGTCAGGACGAGGATGGCGACCGTGCCGGTGGCCGCGGCGGTGTGGACGGACACCTTCCACCACAGCGTCATCAGGAGTGTGGCCGCCAGGCCTGTGAGCATCGCGACGACGAGCGCAATCAGCTGCCGGGGGGCGTGCAGGGTCAAGAGCAGAGCCAGCCCTGTGAGGACCGACGCGATGGCGGCCAGGAAGGGGGTTCGGCGCTGGTGGCGGACTCGCAGATGCCGGTCGGTCCATCGTCGGTAATGGACCCCAGCGATGACAATGCCGTAGGGGATCAGGCCGCAAAAGGTCGCGGCCAGCAGCCCCCAGCCCAGCCCAGCCGGTCCGGGGGCGCTGTGCCAGCTCACCAGCAGCAGCTGGGCGACGGCGAGGTTGGCGGGCGCCAGTACCTCGGTTACGGCGCGCACCAGGCTGGTGCGGTCAGCAGGTCCGCCGGCGTCGCCCGACGCTGCGGACGGTCTCATTCCAGGTCCTGTGCTTACGGAAACAGGTCGCCCGCGACCCTCCGTTTTATGCATGCTGCTGTCCCGCTTGGAGGCCCGCAGTCGGTTCGGACAAGTTGGTCGGCTTTGTCGCGGTCTGCCGGGCGAATCGTCGGATGAGGCCGGCAGTCTGTTCGCGTTGGTCGCGCATCACCCAGGTGCGGCTTCCATCAATCTGCTCCAGGCGGGCGTTTGGAAGGATGCCGGCCAGCTGCCGGGGATGCTCGAGCGGGAAGAACTGGTCGCTCACCAGATCACTAGTGGGGCGCAGACCGACGGCCCGGTCGACCCGATGACGGCCCTGCACGCTGGGGTGCGGCGCTTCCTGGAGGCGTGCGCCGACCCAGCGGTCGAGCGGATCCTCCTGCTGGACGGCCCGGCTGTACTCGGCTGGCAGGCCTGGCGGGACCTTTCTGACAGCTACGGCCTCGGTCTGCTCCAGCACGGGCTCCAAGCGGCGATGGATGCCGGCGCGATCACCCCGCAATCGGTCGTGCCCCTGGCCCACGTACTGATCGGCGCCCTTGACCAGTGCGCCCTTTATGTCGCCCGCGCCGCCGACCCCGCCGCCGCCCGCCAGCAGTGCACCGCCATCCTGCAACAACTACTCGACGGCCTGGGACCACATGCTGGCCTGCGATCGTAGAAATGGAGAATCTGAGTGAGACGGGATGGTGAGAGCTCAGGTATGCGGGTGTTTGTCGCGGGTGGCACTGGGGCGGTCGGTGGTCATGCGATCCCGACGTTGGTCCGTGAAGGTCACTCGGTAACCGCGCTCGCCCGTACGCCGGAGAGGACGGCCACGCTCACAGCGCCTGGAGCGACCCCGGTGTCGGTGTTGCTCCCGCAGGACCACCGGATAGGACGGCCATGGCAAGATCGGCGATCTTATTTCGCATTAGCCCCTCGTCCATCTCCGGGTCGAACAGCACAAACATCAGCACCGCCCCTATGAGCACTGCTTGGAGATCTGCGACCGCCTCCGTGTCAGCCAATTCGCCTCGGCGTACCGAGTGCTCGAGCACCTGCGCGATCTGTTTGCGTCCATCCAGGACAATCGTGTCTCGAAGACGCTCCATGAGTGCTGGGTCCCCTGCGGCGTCGCCGATCAGTCCGGGGAAGATGCGGCGACCCAGCGGCCCGGCAACCAGCGCCACGAAGCGGCCAGCCAGGACATCGATGTCGCCGGCAAGGCTGCCCCGATCCTCCACCGGTGGCAGCTCGTCTGAGGAATGCAGCATGAGGTCAAAAACCATCTCGGCCTTTGACGGCCATCGGCGGTAGATCGAGGTCTTCGCCACTCCCGATCGAGCGGCCACGCCCTCGATGGTCAGCGCCTGGTACCCGACTTCCTCGAGCATGCGCCTGACGCCGCCACGCAGCGCTTGGGTGGTGGCGTCGCCACGAGAAGCCCGGCCTGCCCGGGCTGGCGACGGTGCCACGATGCTCACTTCCTGTCATTATCAACTCTAATGCTACGCTACGTATCGTAGCGTTGACTGAGACTGGAAAGCTCTTCTCTTGAGGTGGGTCATGAACCGTAACCGTATCCCGTTAGCCACGGCAGGCCTCTTGGTCGCCTGGATTATGCACGACCACGAAGAGCTGTTAACGATGAGCGACACCTCACGCACCCTGGTGCAACAACTCCCGGATTGGATGCCTGTGCCCAGCTCGATACGAGAGCAAGGCCTTACGACGCGCTACCTCGCCACCGGCATCGCGACCATCGGGCTCGTCGTCGCAACTGCCGCTGTCCGCGGCTATCGCACCCAGGGCCGCTCAGCCTTCTACCAGAACACACTGCTCGCGTTTGGCCTGCACGGGCTCGGCCACATCGCAGCGAGCCTTCTGACATGGGGCTACACCAGTGGTGTCGTCACCGCACCGATGGTCGTGGTGTTCTGGCTGTGGGCAACCCGTGCCCTAGAACAAGCCGGCGTTACCAACCGACGCAGCCTTCCGGCCGCGATCGCACTGCTAGCCGGATCCCTCGCCGTCGGCCATCTCACCGCCTACCTCCTCACCGGAAACCAGCCCTGAACCACCAGCGAGGAGCGCGACTAGGTACCATCACCGTCCCAGAAAGCCGCATCCACGACCACGGCATTGGCCATCTGGCTGATAGCCCGCACTACTGAGCTGAATGGTCAGGTCCGACCCCCAGGAGATGATGCGATTGTCGACCGAGACGAGACTCTGGCTGCTCAAGATCGGCTCGGTGGCGGCCGTCCTCGGTTCGCTGTGCGCTGTGGTGGGCCACGTCCTGCACCCTGTCCCGCCCCGCGACGATCCCCGGGGAGTGGCACAAGTGATCGTCGACAGTGACGCCTGGACGCTCATACACATCGTCATTGTCATCGGCATCGTCTTTGTGCTCGCGGGCATCGTCGCGATCCGGTATTCGATACGACTGGTGGTGTGGTCTCAGGAATTCGATAGGAGACTCACGAAGGCGGAGCAGGGCGTCCTCCACGTCAACGGCAAGCGCAAGGCATCCGTGCTTGGCCACGAACGCGGCCAAGCGCTTCTCACCCAGGTGTGCGCCCGCCGCCGCGGCCGGGAAGCGGCGTAGGGAGGCCAGGACTGATCGCACACGGTAGGACCACTCGGTGTGGGTTGTGTCGTGGACGCTCGGATCAGTTGTGTGGAGGCGGTGAGCCGGAGCGCCGCGACGTATGGTGGCGCCGGCACGCCGAAGTTGATGGCCTATGGCGCTCCAGGGAACGTCCAGCTCGGCACCGATCTGGCGCAGGGTCCGACCCTGCGCGTACAAGTCGGCCCATGCATAACGTCCACTGCGACGCCGTAACGAGTTGATGAATCGCGAGCCTCAATCTCCACGTGACGGCCGCGTCGCCTGGGCCTGTGTGTGACACGTCAGCGCGCTGCAGGAAGATCTGCAGGGAGTCAAGAATCTCGGCTAGGGCCATCGGCTCATTGCGCCAGGCTTACCGCTAACGGGCTCACACCCGATCTATGCGCGGTTTCGCTCCGCGCGGGTCCGTCGTATTGCTCGGATGTAGGCGTTGGCGGCGGGGTGGAACATCAGGATCAGCGCCGCGATGATCGCTCCCAGGTGCACGAGCCGGCTGGCCGCAAACAGCACGGACCCAAAATCCGCGGCTGCTATCGCGTCGGCCAGCGATCCGCCCTCAGCGAGCCAGGTGATTGGCCCGATCACCAGCGACAGGGTCCCGAACCCGCCATACAGCACCGTCAAGGCGATACGAGCCCAGTTCCTGCCCTTGCGCAGCTGTGCGGCCAGGTACACCAGTCCGGTGAAGGCCAGCAGCCTGATGGTGACGCCGACGGCCACCTCGGCCGCCGAGCCGACCTCCCCGGTAGTGGCGTCGACCACAACCAGGGTGGTCTCGAATAGGCCTGCGGCGACGGCGAGGAGCCACAGCCAGAAGGAGGCGCGAAGCTGCCTGGGCGGCCTGGCCGCAGCGGGGAACGACCACGACACCGCGCTCTGGCTTGGACCGCCCGGCTCGAACAACTTGGTCGCAAGTACGTCGGCGGCAGGTTCACCGCGAACGTTAGGAGCTCTCATGCCCTTAAAGTTCCTCGATTGGCGTCAAAGCCACCATCAGGCTATCGGGCCAACTCGACATCGGGTTATCCCTACCGCATCGCTCTCAGGCCTTTACGTCCACCCGTAACGACTCCCAGCCGGATCGCTTGGCGCGGTCCGTATGGCCCGCTGGTCCAGCCAGATGGCAAGATCACTGGCTGGACCGGCGCGTCTGGGCCCGTTGGCTCAGTGCTGTGGACGCGACAGACGAGTGACTCGTCGCATGGGTGATGGCAGAACTTGAAGTCTGCCTACGTCTCGAACACCAAGGCGATACAAATCGGCTGGACGAATCACATCGTCAACGCGCAGCCCGACGCGGAAGCCTCCCAGATCCCGCCTGTCCGACCCTCCTCAGTCCGCAACTCGCTCCCAGCGATTGGTTGATATGGTGCGCGTCATAAATCCTGGCGTGAGCCGCTCGCGGGACGAAGATCAACAGCTCTGATCGAATGTTGACGGCGTCTACACTGTGTGCGCTACCCCACCATTCCCGTGGGTCAGCAGCGTGGCGAAGCGGATCACCGAGCGGTCGATCCGCCAATCCGGGTGGAGACGGCCACCTGGTCGAAACCTAGCCAGCTCGATCGGTGGGTGAAAGAGCGGTTCGGCATCGCCGAGATCCATATCTGATTAGAACATGCCTACGATTCTGGTGGTGGAGGGCGCACCCACTATCAGCGACTGAATGTAGCGTGGCGTGTGAACACCGATCGGACAGGTGGTTGTCATGCCAGGAGAGCCCTCGTACATCGAACTTGGGGTTCCCGACCTGGAGGCCGCCCGACGCTTCTACGGCTCGTTGCTCGGCTGGGCGCTCAGCCAGGTCGGCACGGGCGGTGAGGTTGAGACGCCGACCCTGCCGATAGGCATCCATGGTGGCGATGCGGAAGCCCAGTTTGAGTTGTTCTTCACCGTTGATGATCTCGATGCCAGCACCGCGAAGGTGATCGAACTGGGCGGATCCGTACTCGGTGATGCACACGACTCAGGCGAGTTCGGCCGATGGGCCGAGTGCCGCGATGACCAGGGTGTGCGATTCGGACTGCGGCAGGCAAGCTGAGACCCCGCGACAATACGGGCGCGCCTCGCGCCACTCTGCCTGAACCGTTGCTGATCGTTTCAGGACGGAAGTCCACACGCCTCGACTGCATGCGCACGTCGGCATTATGCACGTGGCGGAGTGAGGCACAGGGTGTCAACGGCAGCCGAAGTGCGCTACGAGGCGCCTTCGCCGCTGTCCTGCCGCAGCAGGGCGGTGAAGTGGGGGCAGCCTGGTCCGGGGAACGCCGGGGAGGGTGGAAAGCGGCCCCGACGATACGGGACGGACGGGCACTGCGAGACGGTCCGGGTCCGGCTATGCGAGATCAGCAGGTGCAACGTGAGCGAACCAGTGGTTGTAGGGATTACGTGTGTCGCTTCACCACTTCGAATCGGAAGTGGGTGGCGCCCGGTGTCTCGGTCGAGCTTGTCCTCCTCAGTTCGATCCCCTCAGGGTCGAGATCCTCGAAGAGCCGGACGCCGCCGCCGAGGAGTATGGGGATGAGGTGGATCTGCATCTCGTCGAGCAATCCGGCCTTCAGGTACTGCCGGATGATGTTCGCACCGCACCAGATGCCGACGTTCTTGTCGCCGGCGGTCGCACGGGCCAGCTCGAGTGCGGCCTCGATCCCATCCGTCACGAAGGTGTAGGTCGTACCACCCTGCATGGGCAGAGGCTCCCGCTGTTCGTGAGTCACGATGAACACCGGCATCCCGAACGGGGGAGGATCGCCCCACGGCTCGAACCCGACGTCGAACATCCGCTTCCCAATCAGGACCACCCCGGTCGAGGCATAAATCTCATCCACGATCGCGTCGTCGGTCTCCGTCTTCGCGTCGAACTTCCAGTCGTGAAGGCGATCCCCACCGTCCCCCATCCCATTCCCGACGCGCACGTTCGGTCCGGTGACGAACCCGTCAAGCGACATCGAGATTTCGGAAATGACCTTGCCCATCGCAGCCCTCCTCATCGCTCTTGCCCGAGAACATGCAGTCGGGGACACTGGTCCCTGCCCCTTCGCCCATCGGTTGCTCCGTACTCACGGTGGGCGGCGACGAACCCGTCCAGGGACATGGGTGTATCCAGGCAGACGGTTCCTCGTCTCACGCCATCCCCCTCAGCTCCGCCCGCTCACGTCGCGGGCCGTGTCTGGATCCTGGCCACGAGCGCGTCCAAGAACTCGTTCCAGCCTTCGGTGAACCCTCGTTCGACGTCGCCGGAGGGGACCCCTCGTTGCGTGAGCGTGAGGAGCGTCCGTCCATCCAGCCATTGAAGGCTGATCTCCATCAGCGATTCGGCATGCGATCCATCCGGCCACTCGGTGGTCGACGCGTAGACGAGGCGGTGTGGCCTCTCCACGGTGTGGAAGACATTCCGCTCGACATAGGGCGCCGAGAACGGGCCAAACCGGATGATCCACTCGCCTCCGACACGGAGATCACACTCGGACTCCACGACCCAGTCGGGCCCCCCGGCCCTGAGATCGCGTTGCGCATCGGGATCCGTATACGCGTCGAACACGACGTCCGGGGACGCCTCGAACCACCGCCGGAGGCGGATGTCCGGGCTCACACGCGTCGCCGCGTGCGAGTCGAGACGTAGCGGTCGAGCCCGTCGAGCCGCCGTTCCCACATGCGAAACGTCTCGATCCATTGCCGAGCTTCGTCGAGCCGTTCTGGGCCGAGCGTGCACTCCCGGACCCTGCCCACCTTCTCCGTCGTCAGCAGTTGCGTCTCCTCGAGGATGCGCACGTGTTCCAGGACCGTGGGAAGGGCGATCCCGAAGGGTCGTGCCAGCTCGCTGATCGACGCCGGGCCCGTGGAGACGAGCTGCAGGATGCTGCGGCGCGTCGGGTCGGCCACCGCGCCGAACGTCCGGTCGAGCGACACATACTTAGGCATGTGGCTAACCATATGCACCGACATCGAGCCGGTCAACTCGGCGTGGCGGAGGCCGGGAGAGAGCACGGAGCCGACCGCAAGGCGTGGGTAGCGCGCCTCGCGACGCCCCTCGATGGCGTGTCGGTGGTCGCCCTACCCTTCGATCGAGTTTGGTTGGTTCCCGCCAAGCGGCTGCCAGATGAGCGATCAGACCTGGAGGATCGACGCGGCCGGCGTCCGCGGGGCCGTCTCCGATGTAGATGCGTCCGACAGCGGTCAAACGATCAGCCCGACGGAACCAAACCACGACGAGATGTTTGCCCAAGCACACCGAGGCAGGACGCGATCACCACCAGCCACCGTCCGGTAAGTGACGATCAGCGAGCACGACCCCGAGCAGCGCGAGCAGGCGAAGCGTAGGTTGCCGACCGATCAGCGAAGCAGGCCAGCGATAAGGTTGACGGACCCAGACGATCGCCATTGATCATCTCTGCGATCCGCGGTGGCGTGTCGTTGGCTCAGTCCCCTGCTGGCTCGACAATCTCGGCGTCGAAGACGTCGTGATCACCGTCGTCGAGATCATCGCCGCGCTCCTGGCGGTCGGCCACGCGCCCCTCCATGGCCGGGGTGGCAGCCGCCTCTCCCTCGGCCAGCCGTGATCGTCATGCCGTACCACCAAATTGGCCGGGTCGCTCAGCAGCCTGCCAAAATATGGCCACCACCACTGGGTTCTCGGTCGTCGGGATGATCTTGTGGACCTGCGCAGTTGCCAGGCCCGCGCGATCAGCTAGGTCTTGGGCGATCTTGGCGCGTACGCCGTGCGACACTTCTGGGTCGCGCATCCACTTGATCAGCAGCTCGACCGCCTCGTCTGCGGTCATGATCAGCCGCTCGGTAGCGGGCCTGCGCACCTGGGGGAGCCGAGCCACGATGTCGCACACAGACCACTGCTCCGGCGTCTGCCTCCCGATGGACACCGATTGCCAGATGGCTCGTGAGCTTGGCAGTGGATCATCGACTCTGGGCAGCAGTCCCCACGCTCCTCGCTGTGGGCTTCGCGCCTCTTGGGTGGCATGATCAGCAACTCACAGCCGCAAGCTTCCGAACTGCTCGTCAGCTCGGCGACTTTGGCGGGTTGATCGGCGCCGAGCGCCGACCCGGCTGTCCCTGACGCCACCGGGCGCACGGGTGAGTTCCTGGACTGGCTGGCCGCCCGGCGGCTGTCGCATTCGCAGCGGTACCTGCCGGTGAGGGCCGGGCCCAGGAGCACCTGGACTCAGCCGAACTGGTGGTCGAGGGTGTAATCAAGGGTGTAGGTGGTCGTCTCGCCGCTGCTCTCGAAGCCGCCGGTGCCGCTGATGCCGCGCAGCTCGCCGGTACCCGAGCCAGGCACCACCTCCCAGGTCGCCTGCGAGCCGGTGCCGTCGAAGGTCCCGCTGATCCGCAGCACGAAGGTCCCCGACCGGCCACCGACGACACAGATCATCCGCTGCAGGCTGAGCAGGTCGCCGTTGCCGTCAGGCCCCGCAATTGTCAGGCCCCGCCAGTGGCCCTCGCCCTCGACGTCGCCGTGGTAGACGTCGACGCCGCTGGCGGCGGCCAGCTCCGGCGCCTGCTTGGCGGCGGCGTACGGAGTCTGTTCCCAACTCTTCGACTCAACGGTGCCGGTCGCTGTCACGTTCGTGGTGTCGTTCATGCCGCGACAATAGGCGCGGCCGCCGGCCGCGGTATTGAAGAAACACGAACGCGAACCGCGATACTGGCCGAGTGGACAGACCGCGTGGATTGCTCAGGCCGCAGACCGGTGCCGGCGTGTACCAGGAGGGCATGCACCCGGCGGCCGCTGATCTCAGCGACATACTGGCGCAGCATTGGGCTGTGCGCTGGGACCTGCGTGGGCGCGAGCCGCACACGGTCGAGGTGTTGCCGCACCCGGCCGTTCAACTGGTCGTCGAGGGCGGCAGGTGCCGCGTGCACGGGGTGCTGCGCGGCAGGTATTCGCACACGCTAGATGGCCGCGGCGACATCTTCGGCAGCACATTTCGGCCGGCCGGGTTCCGGTCACTGTTCGGGCGACCAGTCGCGGAGCTGACTGACCGGGTCGTCGAGGGCTCGGCAGTCTTCGGCGCCGCCGCTGGCGAGCTCGCCAGCCGGATCCACGACTCCCGCGACGTCGACGAACGAATCCGGATCGCGGAGGAGTTCGTTCGTGGGCGGTTGCCCGGCGCCGTACCGGCCGCGGTACGAACCGTCAACCGCCTCGTGGATGCCATTCTCGCCGATCGAGCGATCCTGAAAGTGGACGACATCGTCGACCGGCACCGGATCGGCAAGCGGAACCTTCAGAAGCTGTTTCGCGAATACGTCGGCGTGACGCCGAAATGGGTGATCCGGCGCTACCGGCTGCACGAGGCGGCCGAGCGCCTCCACGCCGCGGCGACCGACCAGTCCACGCTTGCCTACGAGCTCGGCTACGCCGACCAAGCCCACTTCGCGCGGGACTTCAAGGCGGCGGTCGGCCACCCGCCCGCCTCCTACGTCCGATCATGACGGCGGGAGGTCGACGCCTTCACCGGTGGGGTGATCGGTGATGTCGGCCAGTCACAGCCGGCTGGGCGCCTCGGCGGTGAAGTCGCGCTCGGCCCGGTCGTCGTGAGCCGGGCTCCAGGCCTGCCATTCTTGCCGCGCTCTCAGTCCCGGACCGTGATCATCTCGCCAGCGAGCGCCGATCCGGCTGACCGCCACTTCGCGCGAGAGCCCGACCAGGCGATCAAGGGATTATGGGAGCCACGACCGCCTTACCCAGGCTACGCGGTGGCCATGGCGGTCAAGATCAACATCGAAGGATATGAACTGCTCGCCGACGTGTCCCAAGGTGTGTGCCGCCAGCCGCAGCGGTCGGCGGGAGGCGAGAGTAGTACGCGTAGGCCTACCGGTCCCGCGCGCAAATCTGATGAACGGTGCGGGCGAGCTGGGTTCCTCACCGCTAACGACGTCTCATGTGCGCACAAAGGAGTCCTATTTCTCGACGACTCCACGGAAGCCAAATCCATCCGATAGGGACGCTTGTTCGAGGAGTTCTCGAAGGCGCCAGCCGCGGAAAGTGCTCCAATCAGCCGCGTCACCCAGCCCTAGAGCGTCGGTGACCATGTCCCTAGTTCGCGTAGGGAGGCGTGCCCCAGCAGCGGCCCGAGACTGGAGCCAATAAGGACGGTCGCGCGTCGACGGCCCCTACCGATGCGGGAAACACCGTTTGTGGGAACCATCACCGGCGCAGATCGGCGAGGGAACTCTCCAGCGCATCGAGCATCCGCTCAACTCCACTGAGGGCTTCCACTCGTTCGGCGAGCGCGGCGCCGACGCTGGAATAGGTCAGCTGGGTACCCTCCTCGGCGACGTCCAACAAGGAGATGGTCACGATCTCACTCGGATCGGTAAACTTGAAGTGAATCCGGTGTTCGGGTTCCACGATGCCGTACGTGGCGGTGAACGGGATCTCCGGGCCATCCTTGTCTGGCACCATCACCGCGCTGATTTTCCCACCGGGCCTCGGATCAAGGTTCACGCGCGACGCCGGTGTGGTGAAGCCTTCGACAATGAACCAGCGGGAGAAGAGTGCCGGTTCAGTGAAGTGCGCGAACACCTCAGCGGGCGTACCCGCCAGCATGCGACTGACGGTAAATCCCGTGGTGGAATCTGGGTTGTCTCCATCCTTCATTCAGGGCTCCTTTCGGGTTGATAACACGCCCACACCGTAAGAGTCTGAGGCCATGCCGATCCAGCGAGGTCGACCCGTTTTTAGCGTCGATGTGCCGTCGACAGCCCGCTCCAGTGGCTGGCCGGCGAGCACGAGCTCGCTCAGCTCGCCGTGAACGCGGAACCGCACAGTCAATGCTGGGGCCGCAGCACTCGGCCCTTCGTTGATCACGGCGGTCAACCATCCAGATACAACGGCCATTTTGGGACTACGTCATTCTCGGGCTGGTGGCCCTCGTCGCGGTGGGACGTCCAGTGGAACCGTGATGACGCGTCGGTTGTTGAGCGGGCCGGCCGGGCCGAGGGCAGACTTGCCCCTGACGCTTGGGCATCAATCGGCGAGTCCTAAAGAGGAGGGTGAACCCATGCAACCCGGCGACCGTGCTCCTGACTTCGAACTCCCGGACGAAACCGGCCATCCGCGTCGGCTCAGCGAGATCCTCCGCGCGGGGCCGGTCGTGCTTTTCTTCTACCCGCGCGCGATGACCAGCGGATGCACCGCTGAAGCTTGCCACTTCCGGGATCTGAGGACCGAGTTCGAGAAGGTTGGGGCCCAGCGGATGGGCATCAGCGTCGATCCGGTCAGCAAGCAGAATCAGTTCTCCGCCAAGCACAACTTCGACTATCCGCTGCTATCCGACAAAGACGGCTCGGTGGCCCGCGCGTACGGGGTCTCGCCAGGCCTTCTCTCGTTCATCAGACCGGTCAAGCGCACCACGTTCGTCATCGGGGACGGACGGGCTGATCTTGGATGTGATCAACAGCGAAACACATATGCAGATCCACGCCGACCGTGCTCTTCGGACGCTCAGCAGCGCCTGAGCGGACCGACGGATCTCCAACTCGGTGCTCCACGCGCTTACACCGCGAACCAACAACACTCAAAGTTCGCACGAGGACAGCCTCGCCGGGCTGGCACTGTCGCGCAGGGCCCGATGGCACATCCGAAGGTGCGCGTCGAGGCGCACGGTCTCGTGGAACCGCTCACCAGCGACGGCGGCAGGGCGGCACCCTCGCCGAGTTGGCGCCGGTGCTCGCCAGTGTCCCGACGGTCGACGCCAGTCCGCAGCAGCGGCGGTACGGCTTCGCGAACGCGGTGGTGGAGCTGCGGGTCAGGCATTCGCGGCCAGCGTTGCTCGGGCCGCGGCCGCTTCCGCCGCCCGAGCTGTTCGCAGGCGCCGGTGACTTCCCGCTCGCCACGGCATCGGGTATTGATCCGGCTGCGCTGGCCTGCTGTGGCGTGCCCGCTTGGCTGCCGCGTTTTGAGCCGGACCCGGCGGCGGCTTTGTCATCACGCAGTATTACGGCGACCCCGACCGCGAGATGGCGGCTGCGCTGGATCTTGCAGTCGTCGGAAGAACCGACGGACGTCGTCGACGTACAGATCGGGCGCCTCCATCGCCGCGAAGTGCCCGCCACGGTCGAAGTCGGACCAGTGGACGATGGTGTTGCCACGCTCGCCATAGCGCCGGATGGCGATGTCGGTCGCAAAGGCAGCGACGCCGATCGGCGTTGTCGACGGCGGGCGGCCCCAGTTCGGCGCGGCGTGCATGTTCTCGTAATACAGGTTGGCTGCGGAGCCGGCGGTACCGGTCAGCCAATAGAGCATGACGTTGGTCAGGATCTGGTCGGGGGTGACCGCCTCGTGGAGCGGCCCAGCGACCCAGTCGTGGAATTTGTCGACGATCCAGCCGAGCTGACCGGCGGGCGAATCGGTCAGTGGGTAGGCGATCGTCTGCGGCCGGGTTGCGTGCATCTGGAAGTAGCCGTTGCCATCGCCCAGGAACTCCTTGATCCGCTCCAGCCGCTTGGTCTCGACGTCGCTGAAGGTCGCCAACTCGGCCTCGTCGACCTCGCCGAACGGGATGAAGCCGACCGACGCGGCGTTGAGGTGGATGCCGACAACGTGCTCGGGGTCGACGCAGCCGAGTTCGGGCGACAGCATCGCGCCGAGGTCGCCGCCCTGGGCGCCGTAGCGGTCGTAGCCAAGCCGGCGCATCAGCTCAGCCCAGGCCGCGGCAGCGCGGGCAGTCGTCCAGCC
>JBKPBV010000246.1:0-7003 GCA_046727055.1 Actinomycetota bacterium
TGGGATGGCCGGGGTACGTCGATCAGGTCGGGGGGGTCGTGGCGAGCATTCCCGCGGCGCAGCGCGCCGACACCATCGTGTTGGCTCAGAGCTATCAGCAGGCGGCGGCGCTCGATGTGCTCCGGCCCGCGAACGGAGTGACGATGCCCGCCGTGTATTCCGGTCACAACGGCTTCTGGTTCTGGGGGCCACCCCCGGAATCGGCCACCGATGCCATCGTCATCGGGAACTTCTCCCCGGCCGAACTTGCGACCGGGTACGCGCATTGCAAGGTGGCGGGCACGGTCCAGACGCCGCCCGGCGTTGACAACGACCTGACCGGCACCCCGATCCATCGGTGCACCGGCCTGCGACAACCCTGGTCGGTGCTCTGGCCGCAGGCCGCGACTTTTGCATAACCGTCGCGATGGACGTCGAGGCCAGGCTCATAGAAGCGGTTGCTCCAACTCGCGAGTCCGGTTCATTAGGGGTCGGGCTTACGAAGACGTCGCCGCCGCAAGCGGACCGCTTATTGCAGCGATCAAGCTGCCCGGAAAACACCGGCTACGCGGACGTCCGAAGGTGGAATGGTCAGCGGGTGACCCTGGTTGCTGACTCGGTTGCTTTCGTCTGCTGCCGCAGGTGCGTTTGCGCCTGGGCGTGTAAGGACGAGTGCGATTAGTGCCGCGACGACAGTCGGTGCCAGCAGTGCGCCAAGGCTCAGGCCGACCAGCATGGCGAGGGCTGACGTGACCAGTCCGACAGTCAGCGCGGGCCGTGCCCACCTGTCAAGAGCTGCGAGGGCGAGGCTGAGCGCGGGGAGGACGATCAGAACGACGTACCACCACGCGATCGCATCCTCCCGGGCGTCGATGACCCAGAGATAGACGACCAGGTAAACCACGCTCCATGCAGGGCGGCCGCGACAAGGAAGCGTCGCAGCACGGCACCATCACTTCACTTGGTTTCCGCACTAACCACCGATTGAGTCAGAAACGGGAACCGCTTGCTGAACGGAGATCAACAATCACGGATCGCACACGCCCTTGCTCAGGATCGTGGTCGGGATGCCCGTGCCGGTGGGTTGGGTAGCCATGCAGTCTGTTCGCCAACGCGCGGCGCCGTCTCGTCGGTCAGTTACTCGAACGAAGCAGTCACATCGAGACCGACTGCGACCGGCGGGAGTCGAGCGCGACGCCGAGTTTGCCGCCGGCAGACGGACCCCGGAGGCGTACAGGACACTGACCCAGAGGCCGCAATGACAATCCGTGAGCTGACCGACCTCGTCGACGCCAATGGGTTGCACGCCGCAATCACGATCGCCGCCGGGAACGCGGAACAGCGCAGCCGTGGCCGCCGGATGCTTGGTCGGGTCCTACGAATCCATGTGGTGACGTCGGGGGGTCTCGGACGCGTGAAACGCACCCGGCCGGCGGGACGAACATGCCACCGCTGGCGCCCGCGGCACGGCATGGCCGGTGAGCGGTACCCCTTTCGCTCACTGTGACCCGGCCAGCCACCAGGCCCCGGAACCGCCTCCGCCCACAGGCGATACCTCATGATGAGGAGCGCGGCTACGGCTGGGCAAGAGCGCCGCAGATCACTTCTTCGTACCGCTTAAGGCCGTGCTCGAAAAACGTTGGTGGGTCGCTGCTGAAATCGCCTTTGAAGACACCTGCGTCGAAGACGATCCGCTTTCCGTCCAAGTCGATCAGGTACCGCGCGAGTCCAGTCGTCGTAACAGTCTCGGGGTCGAACCCAACTTCGATACGGGCCGACCCGGCATACGTCACAGCTACAACTGGGTCGGTGTCCGGGCGGAACAGCTCACCGGTGAACGACACCAGCACGAGCTGGCGATCCTCGAAGGTGATCACCCGGCGCCGCTCGGTGGTGAAGGCCGCGAGAACCACGAAGTCGCCGCAGTCCTGGAAGATATCGGTGGGCTCGGCGGCGTACGCCGCGAGCGCGTCCCCGCGCGTGACCGTCAAAGGTTGATCCTCGATCGTGGGTGGCGCGGCGACCGCAGGACTCGCCACCGCGAGACTCAGGACACCAGCAACGATCGACAGCGCCAATCTCATGGCCTTCATGGTTCCCCCTCGAATCCCCCGATGTGGAAGCCCTCCGAACCCCTTGGCCCGAGCGCAGCCCGAACACACGAGTCCGCTGTCGCTTCCTATCCGGCTGAGCGTCCCACACTTGCTGCACCTGCGTCAGCATTTGCGGAACTTGCCTACATCGGCCCCTGTCAGCGCCGCCTGACGTCTGAGGCTCGCACCCAGAACGGGTGATGCGGCGGTACCGTCTCGCGGAAGACGCAGACGTGGGTGTGGAACCACTGGCTTAACCAGGCCTTGACTTCGCCCTCGCTGCCGTCGGTCCGTGTCACCTTGACCGTGACCGGGATGTCACCGGCGTGCTTGATGTGCAGGCCTCGAGCTCGCCGCGCCACTTGTCCGGTGGGTACTCGACGGGTTCCCGTCCACCCATCCAGTGTCGAACACATGTCCTGCATATCCGCCGGCTGGCAGTTCACCGACTATGCACCGGCCTACGCTGGCATCCAGGCACCCGAGGGTGACGGCGAGGTCGGCGGTCTCAGTCTCGGCCAGAACGTCGAGCCCGGTGGACCGCTCGTCCTGCTCTACTCCGACGACCTCGACGCCACCGTCGCCGCCGTCAAGGATGCCGGCGGCACGATCGCCGAGGAGCCGTACGCATTCCCCGGCGGACGGCGCTTCACCTTCTTCGACCCGAGCGGGAACAGGTTCGGCGTATCCCGGTACTCCACGCCGGTGGCACGGGTCCCGTCAAGCAGAATCCGCTGGGCGTAAGCCCGGTGATGACGGTGAGGTTGGGCCGCCGCCTGGCGGGCCGCAAGTACGCGTCCGCGGCGCTGTGCCGCAGCCCGCGGCGCTGGGTTACCGGGGTCGGTGAATATCCGGTGTTGTCCGGCTCGTTGAGTTCGCCGAGACGGCGCAGGCCCAGCTCGGCGCATGCAGCCAGGAACGCCAATGTCGTCGGGTTAGGGTCGCGCAGCTCGGAGATGAATTGCGGGCCCGAGGTGCCATACACCCCGCCAGCGTTGCTGCCCACGCGGTGCTCGGCTCGCTGGAAGTAAGGCAGCACCTCGTCGTAGGACCAGCCCGGGCAGCTTTCCGCCCAGCCGTCGTAATCGGCGCGGTGCCCACGTGTCCAGGCCTGCCCGTTGATCGATGACGAACCACCAAGGGTTTTACCGGCCGGCCAGTACAGCTCCCGGTCCGACAGCCCCGGCTGCTTACTGGTGCGGTAGTTCCAGTCGTAGGCGCTGTGCAAGAGTTTGATGAACCCCACCGGTATGTGGATCTCCCGCGCCCGGTCCGGCCCGCCGGCTTCAAGCAGTGCAACCTGGCACGCGGGGTCGGCCGAGAGCCGGTTGGCCAGTACACAGCCCGCCGACCCGGCGCCCACGATGACGTAGCGATAATTCCCGGCAGCCATCACATCTCCTTACTTGGGCTCCAAGCACCGAGCGAGCCGTCGACACATGCTTGCAGAACGGCTGCCCGTCCAAAACACCAGCAGCATTCAAACGGTGGAGCAGCCATCAGACACCGATTTGAGCGAGGCGAAGTTCCCACAAGCCGACGCTCCTGCGGGCAGGCTGAAACACGTCGCTTGAGGAACGCTTAGCGGGCACCCATCATGGCCAGAACGGGATGGCTGTGAGATGGGCGCAAACTCGATGACCGAGCGCGAGCCGGCTTGCGTGACCGAGCTGACCTGGAGGCCGACTGACTTGGCCAGCTCGCGGATCTGGTCGAGGGTGCGCTCTCGGCCGCCGACCACAAAGTTTATGAGCACCGTCGCGAACAGGCGGATCAAAGGAGAAGGCGGCTCGGATCGCCAATGCAGCGGCGTGACGCGGCCGGTCCTCGGTTGGAAAGAAGGGCGGCAAGTCCGGCTCGTATGAGGACTTGACGCCGACCTGCGCAAGCGTGCCAAGGAGCTGCGCTTAGCGGGCTACCCCGGCAAGCACAAATCCGAACCGGCACCGGCGCCTAGGCAGCCACTCGCCGCCAGACGTGGACGATCGGAGGGGACCACCGCCGAGTCGACCCGATCGGCCTGAGTCGCTGAGGGCCGGGCCCCCGGGGGCAGTTGGCCGGCCCGGAGACTTGCATCACCAGAGGATCACTGAGGGAGCCGTCGCGTCTCGACGATCTCCCTGCAGATCATGATCAACTTGCGATTCTCGCGCTGCGAGACCCGCCGCAGGTAGGCGAAAGCTTGATCGGAATCGAGGCCCAGCCTCTCCATCAAGATTCCCTCCGCCTGCCCGATGATGATGCGGCTCGTCATGGCGACGCCACGGCCACGAATCTCCCGGTGCGCGGCAAGCGCAACCGAGATCTGCGCGGCCAAGGCCTGAGCGATCGCGTACTCATTCGGCCCGAAGGGGTCAATCGAATCCGAATACAGATTGAGCGCCCCGTATGAATCAGCACCGTCAGGGCTAAGGCTCGTGTAGAGCCACAGCGACATGATCGCTTTGATGCCTAAGACGGACACCGCGCGTGGGGTCCACTCTGGCCACCGAGCCTCCTCGCTCAGATTCCGGCTGATCACGGTCTCTTGGCAGCGCACGGCGTCCAGGCAGGGGCCCTCGTGAAGCTGGTACTGGAGGGCATCGCCGCGCCGCACCACGTCATCGAAGGCTATGGGTGTGGAGAACTCGCGACCCTGCACGACACAGATGCCGGCATGATCACTACCATCAATGATCCTCACGGCAAGATCAACAGCGAGCCGAAGCAACTCTGTTTCGTTCGGGGCGGCATACAGCTGTCTCGCCGCACGAGCGAAGCCTTCGACCCCGCTAATCCCGATGGTTGTCATTAGTCCTGCCGTCTCAGGCTCGGATGCCAAAGCAACCTACCTCTAGCCTTCGCGCACCACGATGCTGCGCGAAGGCGACTTCATGTTGGGGCTAATTAAATACTCTGTTACATCTTTTTGGCTACATGCAGGCCGGTGCGCTGCTCCTGTGGATTCGCCGGAGAACCTGGACGGGCCACAACCTCAGCGACCCGGGAGTCACGCTGCACGTAGGGTGCACGAAAGCGGACCGCTCAACGGGCGCTAGAGCGGGTGCCGACATGCAGCCCGCCTGGCTCGGATAGCTTGGGCCGGGTAGAAGGCCGCCTGTAAACGTTCGCCGCGACGCCGGACGCGCGGCGACGATCGCCCACCGGCGAGTTGGGTTCGTGACCGGGGCTGGCGTCATGAGTAGGTCTCGTCCGCTGCAGGCGGTCGTCCGGGGCGCCGCTGAAGATCTCGATGATCACCTCAAGGTCGCGGTTCGTTCCGAGGTACGCGACCCTGGTGCCGCCGAACTCACACCGCTGAGAATCACGCCGTTCCCGCGGTCGGCCTGCGCAACGGTCTCGTCGAAGTTTGGAGTGGCGACGGCAACGTGTTGGACGCCCTCGCCTTTCTCGGCTAGGAAACGCGCGTAGACCCTCTCCTCCTCGATCGGCTCGATCGGCTCCCACTGCATTTGGCCGAGCGTGGCGACGGCAAGGCGCCCACGAGCGCTCGACCGGCTGACCGTATTCGCGGAAGTCCTCCGCGTGGCCGGCGTTCGAGCGTGCTGGAGTCAGTCACGGTGGGTAACAGGTCGCGACCGTGGATCACTTCGAAGGTTCGTCACCGAAGGCGACCGCTCGCGAGTTGTAACGGTCGATCCGAAGGACATGCACTTGGCCAGCATTGGGAGCGAACCAGCTCGGCTGGGCCGCCTGACTGGTTCTCCGAGGTGGCCGACATGGCATGGGTTTGACCTATCCTTGCAGCCGACCCACAGAGCGAAGCCCGGCAGGTGCATCGCGAGTACCAGGATCCCGAAGATGACTAGCAAGACTATCCACCGCGGGTCATCCACCATCAGCTCCATGTAGGCCTGCTGCCGTTCAGCCTCTGTCAGAGGCGTGCTCGTGTGCCCGGCCTCGGCGAAACCCATCCGGAACGGAACAAACGCCAGATAGGTCCATACTCGAAGCAGGAAATACAGTGCGACCGCGCCGACGATGAGAATCCGACGCGTTCCTGCGCGCCAGCCGACAAACAGCAGTCCCGGAATGATCAGCAGTTCAAGTGCGCCGTTCGCGACGATGTAGAACGGAATCGTCGGAAGGAAGAGCTTGAGCAGGGTTTCACCTGTCAGTGTGGAGCTCTCCAGGGCGCCGGCCAGCATGAGGAGTGCCATCACGCCACCGGCCGCGGCGAACGCGACCGCAGTCGCGCCGAGGACGACGAGCACGTCCTCGAACCACGCGGCGACCACATCGTTCTTTCGGACCAAGCTTCTAGCAGTGGTGTCTTGTATCGAACGAACGATCGTGCTATTAATATCTGATGGGCAAGGGACAGCTCACCCGGCACGCTGTGTTGGAGCAAGCGACGCGCACGGCGAGTGGGGTTGGACTTCGAGGCGTGACCATTGGATCCCTCGCCGACTTGATGCATATGTCGAAGAGCGGATTATTTGGCCACTTTGGCTCCAAGGAAAGCTTGCAGTTGGCAACGGTGCGCTACGCCCGTGACCAGTTCGTGAATCTGGTGATCGGGCCGGCGCTCGCTGCTCCACGAGGGGAGCCACGGGTAAGAGCACTCTTCGAGAACTGGTTGGAATGGGACACCAACGTGCTGCCCGGCGGCTGTTTGTTTGTCGCGGCTGCGGTGGAATTCGATGACGAGCCGGGTGCGGTGCGCGATGAGCTCGTGCGCAACCAAGTCGACCTAGACGAGACGATCGCGCGGGTATTCCGCAGCGGGATCACTGAGAGGCATTTTCGCAACGACACCGACCCGGAGCAGTTCGCGTTCCAGATGCACGGCATCCTGCTCGCCTTTCACCAGCACAGCAGGCTGCTGGGCGATCCTCTTGCTGCACAACGTGCCCGACGAGCCCTGGACGCCCTGCTCGATGCCGCCCGACCCTGATTGAGCCATAGCCCGGAGGAGATCAACTTATGCC
>JBKPBV010000247.1:0-11437 GCA_046727055.1 Actinomycetota bacterium
ACCCTGCGCCGTCCGCAGCTGACCCGCGACCTGTTGGCATACCGGTATCGGCGGCTGGAGGCGGCGCGGGCTGCCGCCCGCGCCGTAGGTGTGTGCGGCGCGATGTTTCCGTGGCAATCGGGCAGCGATGGGCGCGAGGAAACCCCGACCCAACTGTTCAATCTGATTTCTGGAACCTGGCCTTACCCCGGCCGGCCTGGCAGCGGCGTCCGCGACAACGCCTACACCAACATCCTGACCGCCTGGCTTCTGTACCGCACCATCGACCTGCTCCAGGTTCTCGATGGATACGACTGCGGCCGGCTCCGGGACCGCCTCCGCGTGAGTGCGGCCGAGATTGAGCGCTGGGGACAGATCAGTCGCCGGCTCGCAGTGCCCTTCCACGCCGACGGGATCATCAGCCAGTTCGACGGGTACGAGCACCTGCGAGAGTTTGATTTGGCCGCTTATCGCGCCCGGTACACCGACATCGGCCGCCTCGACCTCATCCTGGCTGCTGAAGGCGACAGCCCCAACAACTACCGGATGTCCAAACAGGCCGACGTGCTGATGCTGTTCTACCTGCTATCCGCAGAAGAGCTGCGCAACATTTTCGATCGGCTCGGCTACCCGCTCTCGCCCGAGACGATCCGGTCCACCGTCGACTTTTACACCGTCCGCACCAGCCACGGTTCCACGCTGTCTCGAGTGGTGCACGCCTGGGTTAATGCGCGTGCGGACCGCCACCGTGCCTGGACATTATTCAACCAAGCATTAGAAGCCGACCTGGCCGACACGCAGGGCGGCACCACCCGGGAAGGGGTCCACCTTGGCGCGATGGCAGGCACCGTCGACCTCGTCCTGCGCTGCTTCGCCGGCCTGGAAACCCGCGACGACGCGTTGTGGCTACATCCTGCACTGCCGCCGGAGCTATCTCGGGCCGAATTCAGCATTATTTACCGCGGCCAGCAGGTGAAGGTGGAGCTGACCCCTCGACTGGCTCGGTTACGGCTCCGGATGTGTGACGCAGCGCCGATCAACGTGTGCGTCGAAGGACAACGAGCCACATTGCATCCCGGCGAAGTGTTCGAAACGCCACTGCGCCAACATCCCGTCCCTGCTGATCACCCAGGCACCGAACAGCTAGCCGTGCCAAACAAGCCACACGACTAATCTGGTCTCCACCCGCGGCGCGGCCAGGGCATCAGGCCGAGAAGGAGTACCGCACGAGCGGAAGGACACGGGGACACACGCATGGAGATGCGGGGACTAGAGAAATGGTTGCTGTCCAGCTGGGCGTGGGCGATGCTGACGCAGCGCGTGATCGTGCCGCGCTTGTGGGCCGATGCGACGCTGCCGGAGCGGGCGGATGTGCTGCAGCTGGGCTGCGGGGCCGGCGGCGAGACCGAGGGATGGGCGCGCCGGTTCCCGTCCTGGCGGATCACCGCCACCGACTACGACCCCGACATGGTCACCCGGGCCGCGCAGCGGCTGGCCTTCCTCGGCGAGCGGGTACGGGTCGAGCGTGCCGACGCCACCGGCCTGCCCTACGCGGACCGGACGTTCGATCTTGTCGTGGCGGTCCACGTCTGGCATCACGTCGGTGACTGGCGGACCGCCACCGTCGAGGCCCACCGGGTTCTGCGACCGGATGGTGCGCTGCTGCTGGCCGACTTCGTCGTCCCTGTCGGGATGGCGCGCAAGTGTCCCCGACTGCTGCCATCTGGGACCTACACCCTGCCCGAAGTGCTTGCGGCGTTGTCGGCGTGCGGGTTCACGCCGGATGTGCGGACCGGGCGGGGCAACTTGTGGAACCGCGTGCTGGCACGGCGGTAACAGAGCTTGGTCGACGCCCCGTCGGATATCTCGCGTACTCACCTGCCGTTGGCGACACCTCATCGTCCGAACTCCCCAGCACCGCCGAGGGGTAGCCGGTTGCAAACGGCTTACGCCGGGGTCGGTGGGATGCTTGGGCCAAGAACGGCAACCAGCGTGTCGGCGGCCTGCATTGCGCCTGTTGTCACTCGTCGGCGATGCTGCGGATCGCCTCCGCGAGCGTGGTCTCGGTATTACTTCCGATCACGCGTGCCGCGACTCGACTCAGCACCACAGAAGTGACTAGCGCCAGGGCTCCGAATGAGCAGAGCCGGACGGCGCGGTCATCAAGCTCGATCGCTCAACTGCGGCCGCGTGGAATCCAGCACGCTCAGCCGCCGGAAGTACTCGTCGTCGTCAATCTCTCCCCGCGCGTACCGTTGGTCGAGCAGCTCTTTAGCGGAAGTCGCTGCAATGCTCCCCTTCGGCACGCTGGTTCGGCGCGATAACACGATGAGTGCGCCGACAACCAGGGCCAGGATCAGCACTCCTACGAGGCCGTAGCCGAGCATCATCCAGCCGCCCATGCCCCAACCTGGAAACATCATCTCAGGCTCCTCTCTGCGCCGGCCGATGTATCGCTGCGCGTTGGCTCCGAAGAAGCTGCCTCGCCGTGTCGACTCGGCTGCTCGTCGTGATCGGCGGGATGCGTATGGTTCATCATCATGATCAGCATCATCAGCGGGCAGACCAGCAGCGCGGCGATGCTCAGCGCAAATGGTGCTGAGATACCGGTAGCGAGCAGCCCTACGACCAGGGCTAGGAGTCCAGCCCCGCACCACAGCCAATGTGAGCGCTTCATCATCGTCGACCTTCTTCAGGGCCTTCTTCTCCAATTGCCAGTTTCCTCGCCTACCGGCTGATCCTGCAGGGCCGAACGGCTCCTGAAGCGAGGTCGAAAGTCATGTCGTCGCCGCAAAGCAGCGTTGCGACCGGTCAGAGAGGAGATCATGGACAGAGTCACCCGCCGGGTGTTATCGCCGTGCCGCGGCCCGCGTCAGCCAGGGCGGTCGACCCTGCCACAACAGCTCGCTTGCCGGCAGAGATCGCTAGGGCTCTGCCACGTGGTCAGCGGCCACCCAGCGCTTCCGCGGCGCAATCACGGCCCTCTCCCCAAGCACTCTGCTGACCAATGTCGTCATGTCTAGCCCTGTTGGCTGGCGCGGCTTGGTGACCGGCGCTTCCGGTGGCCTGGGCCGCTACATCGCCAAGGCGCTGGCTGCCAGCGGCGTCGACCTCGTGCTCACCGGCCGTGACCTCGTCGCACTCAACGCCGTTGCCGACACAGTGCGGGCGCTGGGCCGCACGGCAACCGTCCTCGTAGCCGATCTCAGCGAACCAGATGCCGTCACCCGATTGGTCAGCGAGTCCAACGCGACGGCTGGTCCCATCGACCTCCTCGTCAACAACGCCGGCGTCGAGGTGGCCTCTGCCTACACCCGCTACACCGAAACCGAGCTCAGCCAGATCATCTCGCTCGATCTTCTGATACCGCTCCAGCTGATCCGAGCAGTGCTCCCCGGAATGGTGGCCCGCCGCCGCGGCCACATCGTCAACATTTGTTCCCTAGCCAGCCTCGGCCCGCTTCCCTACGGGGTGCCATACGCCGCGGCCAAAGCCGGGCTGGCAGCCGCAACCCACAGCCTGCGCGTCGAGTACGCCGGCAGCGGAGTCGGGTTTTCCGCCCTCATCCCCGGTTTCGTCACCGGTGCGGGCATCTTCGCCCGCCACCAGGCCGCCGGCAGCACAGCTCCGACGATCTTCGGGACAGTGTCCGCCGAACGCGTCGCCCAGGCCGTCGTCCAAGCAGTTGAGCGGAACCGATCAGAAGTAAATCGTCACCGGCCGCCCGATCCGTCCGGCGCTCGCCTTCGCCCGACTGGCTCCCGGCCTCATGGAACGACTTACCGGCTGGGTTGGTGTCACTGCCAGCGCCCGTCAAGTGGCCCGTCGACACGACCAACTCAGCGAGTAGCCCGTCGAGCAGGGTTCAAGATCTTGAGGCATTGGCTCATGACCGCGCGATCGCCAAGGTGAGCGAGCGCAAACAGAGGGCCCCACCGGCTGTCACTGCCCGCGAACACTCCGCCAGGAGGCAGCACCCGCCGGGACTCCTTAAACAGCCGATCCTGCAAGTCAGGGGTCGATACATGGTGCAACATCGTGAAACACACCACCACGTCAAAGGTGGCGTCACCGAAGGGCAGTGCCGTCGCGTCACCGTGATAGACGTTGACATCGGGAAGGCGTCGACCTAGAGCCTTCGCGTCCGATTCGTCGTACTCAACCGTGGCCAGGGCACCTACTCGCGGGCGCAGCCAGTCGGTCGTCAGCCCAGGATCGCTTCCCAACTCCAGCACGGTCGCGCCGCCTAGGGGAATCCCTGCGGTAGCCCACGGGAGCAGCTGGGACAACTGGGCCCGCCAACGCCGAGACCGGCGGTAAATCCGGTGGATGAGATTCACGGTCCCTCCCTACCCCATTACTGCCTTTCGGTCAGACCCTCCATGTCACGGTTCATTCCCCGACCGCTGCGCTGGGTGATGGACGGTTATCGTGCGGCGTCTTCGTATTCGATGGCGACTTCAATTTCACCTCGACCGAGCGGCGGATCTGCAAGTCCGCCCGTCATTAGGTGGGGACTCGAAGACCGCCCCGAGAAGGAAGTGGACGCGGTACAGATTGGTCTCGGCGAACTCGAGTTCGGCCCGCAGTCCCTATCTGGCCGAGCCGAGTTGTGAGGGCCGAGTGCACAATCAACGACCGGAGGGAGACGAGTGGCAGAAACCGGGAGCACCGACCAGAGTGATAACAGCTCAAGCGATCAGGCTCAGCCGGCGGGTGGTGCTGCTGCCGACGTCCCAATGGGATAAACCAGACGAGTTGTTCCGCCCGGGGGAGCCGGCTACTCAGCATCGATAGCGAGGACCGGCTCACTCGGGACGGAGAGGCCTTTAGGTCTTGTTCAACAACTTCGTCATGGTGTCGACCTCCTTTTGCTGGCTTTCGGCAATGTTCTTGGCAAGGGCGATCGCATCCGGATTCTCGCCTGACGCAAGCTCGGCCTGGGCCATCTTGATCGCGCCGTGGTGGTGTCTGATCATGCCTTCCAGGAAGAGCCGCTGGGCCTCGGCGCCGGTGGCTTCGTCGAGTTCACGCATCTGTTCTTCTGTCATCGTGCCGTCGGCGCTGCTGTGATGAGAGGTTTCCGGCAGCTTCATGCGGCCCCACGACTCAAGCCAGGTGTTCATGAGGTCGATCTCGGGCTGCTGGGCGGCCTTGATTTGCTTCGCCAGAGTTGTCACCTCAGCACTGATGCGTTTCTCGTTGAGCACCATGTCGCTCATATCTATGGCTTGTTCATGATGCGGGATCATCATCTGGACGAACATCACATCAGCGTCGTTGAATTGGCCCGCGTTGCTGGCGCTGGACGAGGCGCCCGGTGTGGCTGAGCCATGGTCCATGCCAGAGGTGTTGTTGCCAGAGGAGCAGCCGGCTAAGGCAAATGTTGCGATCAATGCAGCCGAAAGCAGGGCGGGACGAAGAGTGTTTAGTTTCATTGGGATCTTTCTGTGGAGTAAGGGCAGGCAGGCGCAGGGGAAGCACCTACCTCGCACGGTTTAGGGAGCCGTATGCATCCTCACGTCCGCCGAACCGAGAGCTCCGCAAGAGACAGCGACGCCCGCCGATTGTTCAAGGGAACGACACCGGCAATCGTTCGAAGGGCTGCTGAGAACGCTTGGCGGCATTCCCTTGGCGGAGCCAGCAGCCAGGACAGCATCAGGAGTGTCAAGGCCAGCAAGCAGGACAGCACGCTGACCTGGTGGTGAGCGCCGCAGCCGGGCAAACAAGAGTTGGCGTTGCCAGCACCGACTGCAAGCCGCGGCACACCGTCGTGAGTGGCCGGGTGACCGGTGAGGCCCTCCTGCTGCATCCCGACCGCAATACCTTGATCGTGCGTTGCGTGGACCTCAGTGGTCGCTGGTCTGGCGAAGGAATGGTTAACCGCCAGTTGGTGCATGGCGAGCACGCTCAACGAAATAGTGATGGCGCCTACAAGCAACAGCAGTTGCCGCCACCAGCTCGCAGAGCTCGTGCCCAACATGCCGACAGGCTAACAACCGCTCAGGGTTATCCCTCGACAACGCATACTCTCCGCAGTCATAGATGAAGATGCCTTGTTCGGTATACCCCCTAAGGGTATATTTCAGCAGTCATGATGCGGTGAGGATGGGTACAACGGCCACCGACCTGGAGGGGCTATGGCAGGCAAGCAATCAACCGCGATACTCGAGGTCTCCGGGGTGCAGTGGGCAAGCTCGAAGAATGTCGCCGAGGCGGTGTTGTCTCGCCGGCCCGGAGTGCTCCAGGTTGAGGCGAACCCGGTTGCACAGACCGCCACAATCAGCTATGACCCGTCTCAGACCTCTGTGGCACAGCTTGCGGGTTGGGTGCGGGACTGTGGGTATCACTGTGCCGGCCAGTCGGTTCCCGATCACATCTGCGACCCACTGGCCGAACCGGCTACCCACGACGACCATCAGGCGCACCATGATCATGGGCACGAACCCTCGGCTCCGGCAGTCACCGGCGCTCACCCACCAACCGAGGCTCATCCCGAACACGGTCCGGCTGCCGCCGCACCCGCCGCTGATCATGCAGCGCATGCGCCCCTAACCCCACAAGAGGCGATGGGCCATGGAGGGCATCACGCCGCCATGTCCATGGACGCCATGGTGCGCGACATGCGCAATCGCTTCCTGGTTGCCGCTTTGCTCTCCATCCCGATCTTGCTGTGGTCCCCGATCGGCCGGGAGGTGATCGGCTTCACCGTCCCTGCTCCCTTCGGGCTGCGGGACGATGTCTTCTCCTTGATCTTGAGCCTGCCGGTGATCTTCTATTCGGCCTGGATCTTCTTCGACGGCGCCTGGCGGGCATTGCGGGCGCGCACCCTGGACATGATGGTTTTGGTCGCCGTCGCTATCGGTGCTGGCTGGCTTTACAGCGTCTATGTCACATTCACTGGCGGTGGCGAGGTGTTCTACGAGGCCGCCACCGTGCTAGCCGCCTTTGTGCTGCTTGGGCATTGGTTCGAGATGCGGGCCCGTGGCGGGGCCAATGACGCGATCCGCACACTACTTGAGCTGGCACCACCCATGGCCGACGTAATTCGCGACGGAGAACCGGTGGAGGTGTCCACCGCTGATGTCAAGGTAGGCGACCTGCTGCTCATTCGCCCCGGCGCCAAGATCCCGGTCGATGGAGTCGTCTTGGAGGGCGAATCTGAGGTCGATGAGTCCATGGTCACCGGTGAGAGCCTGCCGGTGGCCAAGGAAGTCGAGTCGCAGGTGATCGGCGCCTCAGTGAACACGACCGGCACGTTGCGGGTACGCGCCACGAAGGTGGGCGCGGATACGGCGCTCGCTCAGATCGTGGCGCTCGTACAGCAGGCGCAAAACTCCAAGGCGCCCGGCCAGCGGCTCGCCGACCGAGCAGCTTTTTGGCTGGTACTCGTAGCGCTGGTAGGGGGCACAGCCACCTTCCTGGTATGGCTGGCAGTCGGCCGGCCGGTCACCGAGGCGCTGCTTTTTGCGATCACCGTGGTGGTGATCACCTGCCCCGACGCGCTGGGACTAGCCACACCGACCGCAATCATGGTCGGCACCGGACTCGGCGCCAAACGGGGCGTGCTGTTCAAAAACGCGACCGCGCTGGAGACCTCGGCACACCTCGACACCGTCGTGATGGACAAGACTGGAACCCTGACCAAGGGAGAACCTGAGGTCACCGACGTGGTCGCCGACGGTCTTAATGAAGATCAACTGCTGGCGCTCGCCGCCGCGGTAGAACGCGAATCGGAGCATCCACTGGCCCAGGCCATCGCTCGCCATGCCGATGAGGCTGGAGCAGCCAAGGTGTCCGCAACGGCGTTCCGCAACATTCCCGGTCATGGAGCCCAGGCACAGGTCAACGGCCAACGCGTGCTGGTGGGCAACCGCCGTCTAATGACAACCGAAGGCATCGACCTCGGCGGACTGGGCCGCCGACGAGACGAGCTGGCTGCGGCCGGGCGTACCGCTGTCCTCGTTGCCGTCGACGGACATGCCGCGGGCGTCCTCGCCCTAGCGGACGCACCGCGCGAGACCGCAGCGGCTGCGGTACGCGAACTACACGCCATGAACATCCAGATGGTCATGCTGACCGGAGACAACGAGGCCACGGCACGCCGCATCGCCGACCAGCTCGGAATCGACACCGTAATCGCCGAGGTCCTGCCGGCGGACAAATCCGCAAAGATCACCGAACTCCAACAGCAGGGCAGACGGGTCGCGATGGTCGGCGACGGTGTCAACGACGCACCCGCGCTCGCCGCTGCCGACCTCGGCATTGCGATCGGGGCCGGAACCGACGTCGCCATCGAGACTGCCGACGTGGTCTTGATGCGTTCCGACCCGCTTGATGTTCCGACTGCCCTGCGCATCGGCAAAGGCACCCTGCGCAAGATGCGACAGAACCTCGGCTGGGCGATTGGCTACAACGCCATCGCCCTACCGATTGCCGCCGGCGTCTTCGAACCTGCATTCGGACTCGTACTCCGACCCGAGATCGCCGCGCTCTCCATGTCCGGCTCGAGCCTTCTGGTGGCTGTCAATGCACTTCTGCTCAAACGATTGCCGTTACCGCCCCCAGGCAGTCCATCCAGCGAAGTTGTCGTCGATCAGGACGACAAAGGATCGCCGTCGGAGATGACGCCGAGCCACCACCATGAATAGCGAACTGGAGAGATTGCTCCTCAGATCGCTGAAGCAGGACGGCGCAAGCCGCTCACAGCTGCGACCCTACCTCCTACGAAATGCGAATTTGAGCTGGCAGGCATCCGCAGAATCTGCAGGCCTGAACGCCGTCAAGAACGCTTCTCCACATACGGCGAGCTTCTTTTGGTCAACCCCAGCCAAACCCTTCGGGTAATGCTTCAACTGTGATGCTCACCATGAGGAGTTGGGGTTGGCAGCCGCTGCTGCTCAGCTTGATCGTTCCCGCTGATTGCTGGGCCGATCACGAAGGCGGAGACGGAGAACATCGCAGCAAAGACGGCGAGGCCGAGCGCCGGCGCCCACCAAGTACCAAAGCGTCGCTTAAGTCGCAGCAGCATTGGGACCCAAGCCGCCAGGCCGAAGAGGCCGAAGATTAGCGTCCCAGCCGCTCCTGCCACGAGAGCGGTTCCCACCAGCAGACCGACGTGATGAAGGACGTGGGGTGCAAGTCCCACAACTGTGCCCACAATGCCCAAGGCGCCGCTCCACAATGCATGCAGTCGCCCGACTCCCCGATGACCTGGCCGGTCAGGCGTCTCCTTCGGGACGGCTGGCATCCTCCTATGGCCTTCACCCGAGACGGAGTCTCTGTCAGTCACGCCGCCCCTTCGTAGATCGACCATCTGACTGAGAAAGCGCGCATGCGATGTGTCCGCCAACGCCACCTGACGTTCCTGTCACCAGCGCCCGCTGACCGACCCGGTTAAGGGTTGACACTCTGCTTAAAGCCGATGCAATGGATGACTTCATACGTGGGCCCTTCGACCCTAGAGTCTCACACGATACCCCCATAGGGTATTCATGTGACGCTGACGATGAACCACAGATGGCAACAACCGTGAGCCGGCTTTCGCGGAAGGTCGACTCGGCTCGAACGGTTGCCCTGGTCCTGGCGGTGCTGGGCTACAGGCGGCGGTTGCGGCGGCGCGACCAGTGGAGCCGGCCGAGGCTGCTGTCATACCAGGCGGAGGCGCTCGCCCGCCTACGCGCCCATGCGTACAAGAAATCCTCCTTCTACCAGGACTTCCACGCTGGCCTCACCGACGCACCGCTGTCGGCCTTGCCGGTGCTCACCAAGCAGCGTCTGATGGATAACTTCGACCGCCTGGTGACCCGCCCAGATGTGCATCTCGATGATATTGAGCGTTATCTGGCGCAGCTGCGCGGCAACGAGCTGTTCAATAACCGCTACTTCGTGTCGGCCACCGCTGGCACCACTGGCCGCCGCGGCATCTTTCTCTGGGACTTCGCAGAGTGGGTGCAAGTCGTCAGTTCCTACAACAGGGCCTTTGACTGGGCCGGTTCCACCGCCGGCCTCACCCATCGGGTCAAGACAGCAGTGGTCAGCTCGACGAACCCCAGCCACCAGTCGGCCCGCGTTGGCGCCTCGATTCACAGCCGCTGGGTGCCAACTCTGCGGATCGATTCTGGTGATGAGATTGCCAGCATTGTTGCCCGGCTGAACGGCTGGCAACCCGAAATGCTCATCGGGTACGCCTCAATGCTGCGGCTGCTGGCAGAAGAACAGCTGGCCGATCGACTAACCATCAGCCCGCAATTCGTGTTCAGCGCCTCTGAGGTCCTGACCGATTCCACCCGCCGGCTCGCTAGCGCAGCCTGGGGTAGACCAACATTCAATGTCTACGGTGCCACCGAAACCTCCGGGATCGCCGCCGAATGCGGCCAGCACACCGGAATGCACCTCTTCGAGGACCTCGTCATCACCGACGTCGTCGACGCCGACAACCGGCCGGTGCCACCCGGCCAGTACGGCGCCAAGGTACTCGTCACCGTCCTGTTCTCCCGCACCCTGCCGCTGATCCGCTACGAGATGAGCGACAGCCTCCAGCTGGCGGCCCGCCATAACTGTCCCTGCGGCCGGCCCTACGCCCTTATCACCGGCATCCAAGGCCGAGAGCAGGAAGCGCTGAGCTTCGCCACGGCGAATGGGCAGCATCGCACCGTCCAACCGCTCGTCTTCCACCACATCATGGACCGCGTCACCGCCGCCGCCTGGCAGGTCAAGCAGCATGGCGACGAGCTGGAGGTGCTGCTAGCACAACCGCGCGACCTCGACCAGCAAGCGCTGGTGGCTGCCATCCACTCGGCGCTGGCGGGGCAAGACGTCCAGCCACCCCGAATTAAGCTCCGGGAAGTCGCCACCATCCCGCGCACAGCCCTGGGCAAGGCGCCATTAGTAGTTCGAGAGTAAGTAGCCCAGCTCGAGCCAATAGCACAGGGGTATGCGTTTGGAGGTTGAGCGGGAAATGTAACGGACCAACGATGCAGACTCCACCTCAGGATTGAGGCGACAGATGGTTCGTGACTCTACGTCGTCGACGGACAAGTCATGAAGCCCGTTGGAGCTCATGGCGATCTCCGGGCTGATAGCGGTAGGCGCACTTCGAATCTGGCTGTCTATCAGGTGATTCTGAACCTTCGAGAAGCTCAGTTTCCCAAGCCAGACATACTCTTCCCGGGCCCTTCCGCCCCGCCAACTTAATACCGCTGCCAAGATCATCAAGCTTCAGGATTAGGAGGCACATCGAATGCTCGGCGACGTCGTGCAACTCGCAAACAATCTCTGGGCGGTGATCGGCGACATGCCCGCGGATGTCCCAAATGCACTTGTCTACCGAAAAGGCGACCGCCTATATCTGATGGACAGCGGCGCCGGACCCACCATTCGAGCGAGCATCCTCAGGGTGCTACACCTGTCTCTTATACACATCTGACGCTGCCGACGAATGTGTCAATGTGTAGTT
>JBKPBV010000248.1:0-4036 GCA_046727055.1 Actinomycetota bacterium
CGCGGAGGCGCTGGTGGAGACCATGTTGGCTCGTGGCTGGACGGTGTCCTGACTTCGGGTCGACGCGCCGGGTCGCTTGGGGAAATCCGGCCCCTCGTTTTTGGGCCGGTACGCTGTGGCGCGTGTCTGAGGCAGCGATGACCCACCATTTCCAGACTCCGAGCGAGCCCGGTTCGCCAGCAATCTCGAATCGGCCGCTTGTCATCGCCATCGACGGCCCGAGCGGATCGGGTAAGTCGAGTACGGCTCGAGGAGTTGCAGAAAGGCTTGGACTAGCCTTCCTGGACACGGGAGCGATGTACCGGGCGATCACCTGGCTGGCGCTGCAGGAAGGCGTGGACCTTGACGACCGGGCAGCTGTCGCGGACCTGTTGACGCGCGCGTCGATGGAGGTCGACATGGATCCTCGACGTCCTGCTATTGCTATCAACGGAGTCGATGTTTCCGAGGCAATCCGGGCTCCCGAAGTGTCGGCTGCGGTCAGTGCGATCGCGACGAACCTCGACGTACGCGCCGATCTAGTGGCTCGGCAAAAGAAACTGATCGCAGATGCGGTCAGCGGTGTGGTGGCCGAGGGTCGCGACATCACCACTGTGGTGGCACCCGACGCCGACGTACGGGTTCTGCTGGTTGCCGATCCGGCTGAGCGGGTGGCACGCCGGCATGCCGAGCTCGCCGAGCACGAAATGCATGTAGATGACGTCACGGATCAGGTGATCCGCCGAGACCGCGACGACTCCGTGGTCGCTGAGTTCGAATCGGCGGCTCCCGGCGTGCATGTGGTCGATTCCACGTCCCTCAGTCTGGAAGAGGTGATCGAGATGATCTGCGCATTCGCTCCGGTCCGGGCGCAGGGAGATTGGCGTGATCGAAGGAGTTAGCCTCGATCTCCCGCATACCGATCGACTGCCGACCCGGGCGGAGTGGGGTTTACGTATTGCGAGACCGCTAGTACGCCTTGGGCTGTGCGTTCCTTGGCGGGTCAAGGTACATGGTGCTCGGAACGTTCCGAGGTCCGGAGCGGTGATCTTGGCGGCGAATCACATCGGCGTACTGGATGGGCCGGCCTTGGTTGCGGTGACGAGGCGACCCACGTTCGCGTTGGTGAAGCGGGAGGCCTTTTCTGGTGTGGTCGGTCAGCTGCTCTCTCAGGTCGGCCAGATTTCCCTGAACCGTCGAGAGATCGACCCGCAAGCCATCCGGAGGGCGATTCAGGTGCTGCGGGCCGGCAAGGTGCTGGCGGTCTTCCCCGAAGGCGTACGCGGTGGCGGTGAAGTCGCCTGGGCCAAGGGGGGCGCTGCCTACCTGGCCATGGTTTCGGGTGCTCCCATCGTGCCGGTGGCCATTCTCGGCACCCGCGAGCCAGGTCAAGGCAGGCACCAGCTGCCGCGGCTGGGTAGATCGATCCATGTCGTCTATGGGGATCCGTTCAGCGTTCCAAGGACTCCGTGGCCGCGGCGCAAGGCAGCGGTTGCACATTGGACTGCAGTGTTGCGGGAAGGCCTCGCCGGTCACGTGGTCGCTGCGCAGGCATTGACCGGGCTACTCTTGCCGGGGCCGCCGAAGGCCAGAATCCGTCATCTCCACCCGTCCAGTTCATAACAGCCGGCAGGCTCGAGCCCTCGGAGCGAAGCGAATATGAGCGACATCGCGACTGCCGAGGTGTCGGCGGTCGTACCCGTGGTGGCTGTTGTGGGTCGGCCCAATGTCGGCAAGTCGACTTTGGTTAATCGCATGATTGGGCGCCGGGCAGCTGTGGTCCAAGACGTGCCAGGAGTGACGCGCGACCGCGTCTCTTATGACGCAACCTGGAATGGGCGTCAGTTCGTATTGCTGGACACCGGCGGCTGGGCTCCAGATGCCAAGGGGATGGGTGCACGGGTCACCGAGCAGGCTGAGCTGGCCGTCGCGGCGGCGGATGCTGTCGTCTTCGTGGTTGACGCGACCGTCGGCCCGCAGGACATCGATGAGGCTGTCGTAAAGGTGCTGCGCCGCAGCGGGAAACCGGTAGTTCTGGCGGCCAACAAGGTTGACGATCAGAGATCCGAGGCGGAAGCGGCCGCTCTGTGGCAGCTGGGCCTAGGCGAACCTTTCCCCGTGTCGGCGTTGCACGGCAGAGGGAGTGGTGACCTGCTGGATGCGATTCTGGCGGCGATTCCCGGGGCGCCCAGGGCGATGCAGGACGGGGTGCACGGTCCTCGTCGAGTGGCGATCGTGGGGAAGCCCAATGTCGGCAAGTCAAGCCTGCTCAACAAGCTCGCCGGGCAGCAGCGGGTCGTCGTCGATGAAATTGCTGGGACCACGGTGGATCCGGTTGACGAGCTCGTTGAGGTCGGCGGCGAGGTCTATCAATTCATCGATACGGCCGGAATCCGTCGTCGGATCAAGGAGATTGCTGGGCATGAGTATTACGCGAGCCTGCGTACCCACGGGGCCATCGAGCGCGCCGAGGTGTGCATCGTGCTCATCGACGCGAGCGAGCCGGTAACCGAACAAGATCTCCGCATCCTCACATCGGTGGAAGATGCCGGTCGGGCAATGGTGATCGCCCTCAACAAGTGGGACCTGACCGACGACGAACGGCGCCGCTATCTAGGGCGAGAGGTCGAGCGTGACCTCGCCCAGTTCGACTGGGTGGCCAAGATCAACATCTCGGCCCTGACCGGGCGTCATGTCGATCGTCTTAGCGCGGCGATCAAGGAAGCTCTGGTTAGTTGGGAAACCCGAGTTGCAACAGGAAGGCTCAACGCCTTCCTGGGCAGGGTTGTCGCGGCGCACCCCCATCCGGTGCGGGGCGGCAAGCAGCCGCGCATCCTGTTCGGGACTCAGGCTCACGCCGGCCCACCGACTTTTGTGCTGTTCACGACAGGGCAGCTGGAGGCCGGCTATCTGCGCTTCTTGGAGCGGCGGCTCCGCGAGGAATTCGGCTTTCGGGGTACGCCGGTGCATATCGAGTTACGAGTGCGGGCGAAAAGGAAGCGAAAGTGAGCAGCGACAACGTGGCAGGTCAGTGATCAGCAGGCACTCGTGATCGAGCTGATAGTGACCTGGGTGCCGGGATGCTGGCGTTCCGGCGCTACGACGTAACCCGCTGGATGGAGAGTGACGATACGGTCGTCTGCCAGGCCGAGTGGCGCGCCCGGCTGGCAAAGGATGCCGGATCGCTGCGGCAGGGGCAGCAGCTTCACACGTACCGCGTCTTGATCTTCACCTTCCGTGACGACAAGATCATCCGCCAGGAGGCGTACGACTGCTACGAGCCTTTCTAGTCGGTGTTGAAGTCGTAGGCCTCGGTTAGCCACTCCCGAAGTTGATCATCGACTTGGGCCGCGCTACTGAGCTTGATCAAGTGGATTACGCGATCTGCCGCGGGTAGTGTTCGGGCAACCCGCACATCGCTCAGCTCATAGGGGAGATAGAGAGCGAGCTGTACGGAACGCACCCGCGGCCGGAACTCGGCGAACTTGCGATCGCTCTTGAGGAAGATGCCGACGTTGACGGCATCCTCGTGCACCAGCCCGAGACTGCTCAAATGCTCGATGACGGCAGCGTAGATCTCGCTCACCCAGCGTGGGTGTCGACCCAGCAGATCTCTGACCGCGATCCCCGGAATGCAGACATGCGCCTGGTTGGCAGAGGCGAATTCCCGCTCACAGTTCGGGCACACCCAACGCGTCACGCGGCCGATTGTGCCGCAACAACAGTGGTTACGGATCAGACGCGTCCTCGTAGTAGAGTTCGCGCTCGTGGCCGATGCTTGGGCACGGTCAGCGGGCTGTGGCGCAGCTTGGTAGCGCACTTGACTGGGGGTCAAGGGGTCGCGAGTTCAAATCTCGCCAGCCCGACCGGTCAATGTCGGATTATCACACCTGATCAGAGCAGCGTTCATCCGGCGACCGGCCCATCCTCGACTAGCCTCAGCGCCGGGGAGTTGGGCCCAGATTGGGCCCACCAGCGCGAGTACGCCGCCCCGACATCGAGCACGGCCTGGTGATCCGGGTGAAGATAACGGCTCGTCACCGCCGGGTCTTGATGG
>JBKPBV010000249.1:0-4553 GCA_046727055.1 Actinomycetota bacterium
TCCACCGCGAGAAGTACGCCATGGTGGCTTCGCGGTATGCCTGGTCATCAGTCGTGCCAGCAGCTTCGTGCAAGTCGATTGTCTTCTGCACCTCGGCCGGCAGAGATTCCTTCAGTCGGCGGGTCTCAGCTGCGAAGGCCGGCAGGCTTGCGCAGGTGCTGGCGAGCACCAGGCTCGCAAGACCCGGCCGCCCGAGCGCGTACTCCATCGCAAGCCATCCGCCCCAAGAGTGGCCGAACAGGTGTACACGATCGAGGCCGAGCGCGGCACGGACTCTGCCGATTTCATCGACAAACCTGTCCATCACCCACAGAGCGGCGTCGTCGGGATGGTCCGATTTCCCGCAGCCGAGCTGGTCATAGAAAACGACCGGGCGTCCGGTGTCTGCCAGGATCGCGAGATCTTCAAGGTAGTCATGAGGGAGGCCAGGCCCGCCGTGGAGGACTAGCAGAGGCAGTTTCCCACCTGGAGCCGAAAGCTCGCCCACGACCTGGTACCACGTGCGGTGTCCCCGGAACGGAACGGTTCCCTCGTACCTGGTGGACATGATGGTCGCCTCCTGGTCTCAAGGTAACTCTCGGATAATTCAGTATCTGCGCCTGTAAGTGAGCGGCTGCTCAGTCGCCGAGTCCGGCAGACCGGGCTCGAACGATGGCCTCCGCGCGGCTGGCCACCTGCAACTTGGCGAAGATGTTCGAGATGTGGTTGCCGACAGTGTTGGGGGCCAAGCCAAGCCGGCCAGCGATGGCGGCGTTATTCAGCCCGCTCGCGATCAGCGTCAGCACCTCCCGCTCCCGAGGTGTGAGCTCGGGAAACACCGTAGGGTCGGCGCGTGGCGTGCTGAAGTAGCGGAGAGCCCGCGTGGCGACGCCAGCACCGAAGATCGCCTCACCACCGGCAACGACCGCGATGGCCCTGATCATGCTCTCGGGTGCGGCGCCCTTGAGGACATAGCCGAGCGCTCCGGCTCGCATCGCAGCGAACACCGACTCGTCGTCGTCGAACATCGTCAACATCAACACGGCTACCGTGGGCGCCACCCGACGGATCTCCCGGGTTGCCTCGATCCCGGTCATGTCGGGCATCTGGATGTCCATCACCAACACGTCGGGACGCAACGTGACCGCCGACTTCACCGCCTCGGCGCCGGTCGCTGCCGTGCCCACCAGCTCGTACCCCTCGACCGCCGACAGCAGGGCGCGGACACCTTCTCGTACGACGGAGTGATCGTCGGCCACCACGATTCGCAGTGTCACGGCTGCTCCACCGCATCACCAATTGGGGTGCGCTCCGGGAGTCGCGTGGGGGCGCCGAAAGGCAGTTCGACGTCAACCCGACCGCCGGTACGGTCGTGCTCGATGCGGCATCGTCCGCCCAGCTCAGCGGCCCGCTCGCGAATCGAGGTCAGCCCGACGCCGGCCTGCCAGCCGGCACCGAGGTTGATCCCGTCGTCGTGCACCGAGATCTGTAGTACCCCTGCCGTTATGGTCAGTGTCACGACGGCCGCCGAGGCACTCGAGTGCCGTACAACGTTGGTCAGCGCCTCGGTAACGATGCGGTACGCGGCGACCTCCACAGCGGCCGGCAGTTCGGGCAGCGGTATGGGTGCCTCGACGCTGACCTGCAACGGAGCCGCACTCTCTCGCCTCCCCAGCACGGCGGCCTGCTCGCGCAGCGCCTCCACAAGGCCGAGGCTGTCCAGTGCCGGGGGTCGGAGGTCATAGACCAGTCGGCGGATGTCCTCCAGCGCCCCGGTCGCTTGTTCTCGCAGCTCGACCAGCAGATCCGCCGTCTGGGCCGGGTCACTGGACAGGCGTCGCAGCGCCGCCTCGGCGTTGAGGACGACGCCAGTCAGCACCGGTCCGAGCCCGTCATGCAGATCGCGCCGGAGCCTGCGGCGCTCCTCCTCCCGGGCGGTTATCACCTGTTCGCGCGAGGAACGAAGCTGCTCAGCGAGCGCAACCGCCTGGACGGCCGCCGCAATCGGCGCGCTGACCAGGTCCAGGACCCGCGCGTCGCCAGAACTAACCCGGGCCTCTCCCGGGCGCAACCCGACGATCAGTTCGCCGATGACCTCGCCGCCCTGGCGCAATGGCGTAGCGTGCCGGGCGGCCGGCGGGTCTCCGAAGGAGGCGATCTCCGCGCCGTCGGCGACCACGGCTGCCCACGGGAAGCGCATCACAGTCGCAAGCGCCTGCAAGACCCCGGGAAGTCCTGCGCTGTCGGCACCACCCACCTCGCCGAGCCGAGCCCCGACTGCGGCCATAGCCTCCGCGGGATCACGGCGAGCACCGTAGATCACCCGCTCGACCTTGCGCTGCAACCAGACCCGGACTGGGTTGAAGGCGACCGCAATCAGGAGTGTGGCCAGTACGGAGGATCCAAGCCCCAGCCCGGTCCGAAGTACCGCATTCGAGACGGCGACGATCAGCAGGTACGTGCCGACGACCGCCGTGGTGAGGAGGACATACAGCACTGATCGGGACAGAACGAGCTGGATGTCGAGCAGTCGGTAGCGCAGCACGGCCACCGTGATCGAGAGCGGAATGAGCGCGATTACCAAGATCGAGAAGATGCTGTCCGGCAGTATCGGGTCGAGCGCGAAGATGACCACCACGATGAGGAGGGCCAGCAGCACCCAGGACAGCTGCCGTCGGACCTGATCGCTCGCGCGGTAAAAGCGCACGAGAAGTGCCGCCAGGGCCAGCACGTAGGAGCTCACGACCGTGACGCCGACCACGGCCATCGGCCAGGCCAGGGCGTTGACCTCGGGCCATGAGAAGTAGCCCGGCACGCCGACCGCGCTGCTGAAGTCGGAGAGCACGCCGGCAGCAGCAAAGGACAGGCCGTTGAAGGCCAGAAGTAGGAGCGCCCAGCGCCAGCGTCGTCCCGGAAGACGGCCGTCCGGCAGCAGCAGCAACGCCAGCGGCAGGCAGACCGTGAGGGCCCACGTCCAACCCATGTTCGTGACTGTCGCCACGACTCGCCAGAACCAGCCCTCGAGATCATGGGATTGGGCCCACGCCAGCAGGGCAATTCCGGCGCCGGTGGACGCCCAGCAGCACCCGCCGGCGAGCAGCGACCAGCCGATCGCGTTCCGCGGTCGATAGAGGGCGATCGGCCAGCCGGCCACCGCGAGCACCAGCCCGAGAAGGGCGTTGCTAACGACCAACAGGTCGACCAATTCGGCCCAGCTCAGTGGCGAACCGAACCCGAACACGATCGCCGTCGCGACCTCGGCCACGGCAAGGCCGAAGAGGATCCCAGCTGCCACGCCGACTCGAGATCGTACGCCAACCATATGGGCATTCTCCCGGAGGCCACCCCTAGGTGAGTAGTGCTGGGACCCCAGCTCGACCGGAAATCCCCCGACCTCCGCACCGAGCACCCCCTCCCGTTCGGGAGGAATCGGAACGAACCTGGGATCTAGAGCAAGATCATCAACCAGTAGGAGCCGAACATGTCCGACACCAGCCTGCGGGCCGACAGGGTCCCGAGTGCGACCTCGACCAAGACCGCGCCGCGCCGCAGCGACACCCGTACCTTTTGGCGACTCCTCCTTGCCATCGTGGCGCCGCTGCCCATGCTGTGCATGGGAATCGTCTATGTGATCAAACCCTTCGAGGGTGATGCGCCCCTGCCTGACGCCGTGGCGGCTATCACCGCGCACCGACAACTGTTCGAGCTGACCCTTTGGCTGGGCCTGCCGTTCCTCGTGGGGTTGATTCCAGCCGTCATTGCCGTGGCATGGGTGACCAGGCGCCGAACCCCGATGCTGACAACCGTCGGTGCTGTGTGGACGCTGCTCGGATGTTTGAGCGCATTTCCGCTCTTGGTTCCCGACGACCTGTTGGCCTATCTCGCAGTGACCGAACGGCTCGATGTGGCGACCATCGCGGCGCTGGACGAGGCGTGGTGGGCGCTCCCGGTGACCGGAGCCGCGGCTCTGCTGTTCATCTCCGGCATCGTGGTCGGACTTCCCTTGCTGGGCATCGCTATTTGGCGTAGCCGGGTGGCGCCGAGGTGGATGGCGATCGCCTTGATCATCGGCGGAGCCACCCACCCGATCCTCCCGAACCACGTGGTGGCGGGCATCGGGCTGCTGGTTGCCGGCATCGGGTTCGCCGGCGCTACCCGAGCCTTGCTGCGCATGAGCAACGACGAGTTCGATCTGCCCCCGGTGCCGACCCAGCCTGGAGTGTCACCCGATCCGCTTTCAGCCGAGAGGAAGTCACGATGAAACGGCTCTATCGAATCCTGGCGTACTTGATCGCAGCAGGCGTTGTCTTGCAAGCGGCAGCTATCGCCTATGCCGTGTTCGGCATGTTCGAGTGGGTCTCGGCCGGAGGCACCATCGACAAGGCGCTAATCGAGAGCGATAGTCCCCAGATCGGCGGGATTGCCGGCTTCAACCTGCACCAGCTGGTCGGTGTGAACATCCTTCCGCTGCTGGCGCTACTGCTCTTGATCAGCTCGTTCCTCGCTCGGATTCCCGGCGGCATCAGATGGGCTCTGATCGTCTTCATCACCACGCTGGTGCAAAGCCTTCTCGG
>JBKPBV010000250.1:0-20033 GCA_046727055.1 Actinomycetota bacterium
GGTCGGCCCAATGCGCCGCGATCTGCAAACGGCGGGTCTCGGCGATGATCAAGGTCTGTTCGTTGGCCTCAGCTGCGGCGAGGGTGCCGGCCGCATCCAACTCCACCAGATCATTATCGAACACGCATTCAATATAAGGCCAGACGCCGACACTCCCCGGCCATTCGGCGGACCGCCGCAAACGGACAACATCTCATCAATCCGGACAACACCTTCAAACAGTGGGTGGATCAAACTTTGTGAAACGGGATCTGGACTGCTGCCTCTACAGCGAGCCTGCCGTCTCAGACCTGCGACACACGCTGCAGCAAGTACTTGCGCTCGATCGGATTCGTGACTAGCTCCAAGGCGCGTTGATACGCGAGCTTCGCTTCGCCAATACGTCCGCTCCTGCGGAGCAAGTCGGCTCTCGCCGCATGAAACAGGTGGTATCGGTCCAGCTCGTCTGCGAGCGGCTCCATCAGCGCCAGCCCGGCATCAGGTCCGTCAGCCATGGCGACTGCAACTGCCCAGTTCAGCTCGATAACCGGAGACGGCGACATCGCCTTCAGGACGCGGTAGAGGGTCGAGATCTCCGGCCAATCGGTGTCCTCGGGTCGTGGAGCCTGTGCATGAAGCGCGGCGATCGCCGCCTGGACCTGATAGGGGCCGGGTCGCCGCATCGCGACTGCGGCGTCGAGCTTCGCCAGCCCCTCGTCGATCATCTCCTGATCCCAGCGAGCCCGATCCTGATCCTCCAGCAGCACCATGTCGCCATGATCATCCACCCGAGCATGACGCCGGGAGTGCTGCAGCAACATCAGCGCGAGCAGTCCCATCGTCTCCGGCTCTGCTGGCATCAACCCGTCCACCACACGTGCCAGCCAGATCGCCTCGTCGCAAAGCTCGACGTTCAGCAACTCACCGTCGGTGGAGGTGTAGCCCTCGTTGAAGATGAGATAGAGGACGGCGAGTACGCCGCTGAGGCGCTCGGCCAGCAGCTCCCGAGGCGGCACCCGATACGGAATCCCTGCGTCTTTGATCTTGCGCTTTGCCCGGACCAGACGCTGCTGGACCGTGGGCTCGCTGACCAGGAAGGCGCGGGCGATCTCGCGCGAGGAGAGGCCCCCGACAGTGCGGAGGGTGAGCGCGACGCGCGCATCAATCGCGAGGGCGGGATGGCAGCAGGTGAAGATCAACCGCAACCGCTCGTCAGGAAACTGCTGATCATCCGATCCCAGCATCTGCAGCGCCCGGACCTCTGCAGCCCGTGCCTCCTTGACGGCTCCCACGCGACCGCGGCGGAGGCGGTCGATCGCCCGATTGCGGGCCGTGGTGATGATCCACGACCCAGGGTTGTTGGGAATGCCCCGCGTTGGCCAGATGCGTAGCGCCTGCTCGAAGGCATCCTGGACAGCTTCTTCCGCCAAGTCGAAGCTGCCCGTCACCCGGATCAGGACCGCGACCGCCCGACTCGCCTCACGACGGAACAGGTGGTCGAGGTCCTTACGTGTGTCGGCCGTAGCGCCTCAGCCCTGCGGCTGATCCGGGAAATCTTGGATCGGACGCAGCTCGATCGTGCCGTACATTGCGCCGGGACAGCGGCTTCCCGCTTCGATCGCCTCGTCTGCGTTGGCGACGTCGAGCACGTAGTAACCGCCGAGCTGCTCCTTGGTTTCGGCGAAGGGTCCGTCTGTGACGATTGGCTTGCCATCGGGCGCCCGGACCGATGTCGCCGTGGACGTCGGCTGCAGCGCTTCGCCGGCCAAATACCAGCCCTTCTCCCTGAGCCAGTCGCCGTAGTCGTACCAGACCTTCGCCTCTGCGGCTTGCTGATCCGGTGGGGTGTTCGCTCGTGCCGCTTCCATCGCTGCCTCGTTGCCGTAGATCAGCAGCAGGTACTTCATACGCCCTCCTTATGCTCCCGGCGGTCTCTCCGCCCTCTCACCCTATTGACGAATGCACTCACTCTTCCTCGACCGGTGTGATTGAGTGCCTTCCATGGCCGACTCCTCCCCCACCGACTTCAGCATCCGCCCGATAGGGCACGTGCAGAGTCCGCTCACCTCGGCGGCCGATGCGCCGCGGCAAGGTGATGAAGGTGCCCCAGATGCCTACGTGCTGTTGAATCCCGAGGTCCAAGCAGGGCTGGAGGGTATCGCGGTCGGTGACGAGATCATCTTGTTGAGTTGGTTACATGAGGCCAATCGCAGCACCCTGACTGTGCATCCTCGAGGAGATCTGAGTCGACCCGAGCAGGGCGTCTTCACTACTCGGGCGCCCAGCCGACCGAACCCGATTGGCCTGCATCGGGTACGCATCCTCGGTGTTCACGGGTGACGCCTTCACGTCAGCAGCCTTGAGGCGATCGACGGGACGCCGATCGTCGATCTCAAGCCAGTGCTACGGAGTATCGAGGAGCGGTAGCCGCGATCGAAGACCGCTCAGCCGACCTCGGAGGCCACGACAGCCCCGAGTACCCCGTTCACGAACGCCGGAGATTCGTCAGTGGAAAGCTGGGAAACCAGCTGGACTGCTTCGGCAACGGCAACCGCGTCGGGCACTTCGCCGTAGTCGATTTCGAACACGGCGATCCGCAGCACGTTGCGATCCACCCGAGGCAGGCGTGGCAGGCTCCAGCCCGGGGCCAGGCACGCGCTGATCCGGGCGTCGATGTCTGCCGCATGGGCGGCCACACCGCGGACCAGCTCAGCTGTGTATTCACGCACCGGCGGACTCGCTGCGGCCTGCCGCTCTTCCAAGGTTGCGACCGGGTCGGCATCACGCAGCTCTGCCTCGAACAAGATATCGAGCGCCCGCTTGCGGGCCTTGCTGCGCGACGAGCCATGAGCCATGATCAGCTGCCGACGCGGCCCAGGTAATCGCCGGTCCGGGTGTCGACCCTGACCTTCTCGCCGGTGGTCAAGAAGAGCGGAACCTGGATTTGCAGGCCTGTCTCGACGGTGGCCGGCTTGGTGCCACCGGTGCTGCGGTCCCCCTGCAGGCCCGGCTCGGTGTAGGTGACGACGAGCTCTACAGAGGCGGGCAGTTCGATGTAGAGCGGGGTGCCATTGTGCAGGGCGACCGTTGCCACCTGCTCCTCGAGCAGATAGTCCCTCGCGTCGCCGACGGTCTCGTCCGGGATAGTCAGCTGGTCGTAGGTATTGGTGTCCATGAATACGAAACCCGAGCCGTCGTGGTAGAGGTACTGCATATCGCGCCGGTCGACGTTAGCGGTGTCCACCTTGGTGTCGGCGTTGAACGTCTTGTCGACGACCTTTCCGGACAGCACATGCTTAAGCTTCGTCCGTACCACCGTGTTGCCTTTGCCGGGCTTGTGGTGCTGGAACCAGACAACGGACCAGAGCTGTCCGTCCAGATCCAAAACCATGCCGTTCTTGAGATCGTTCGTCGACGCCACGTCAAGTTACCCCTTCCTTCTGAGCTGCTCCCGCATCCCAGGCAGCGGCCCAGTTTAGACCCGGGGCCCATGTGGTCAGACCATGCTGAAACCCGGCGGCTAAGAAGCCGCGCGCGATTCGCAGCGCCCCCTGTTGCGCCGCTCGCGCATCGCGCTTTGAATCCGCGATTCCCGACGCTCGCCGCCCCCTGTTGCGCCGCTCGCGCATCGCGCTTTGAAATCCGCGATTCCCGACGCTCGCAGCGCCCCCTGTTGCGCCGCTCGCGCATCGCGCTTCGAATCCGCCGCCGTCGTCGTCGCTCGTAGGGGATTGTGGCGCCGCTCGCGCATCGCGCTTTGAATCCGCCGCCGTCGTCGTCGCTCGCAGAGGAAAGAACGGCTCCACCGTGTTCATTGCTCGCTCAGCTCGCGAGGCCGGCGCCCCTGCGCCAGCATGGCTCCGCGCGGCGGCGCGCGATTTTCCGACGCTCGCAGCGCCCCCTTGTTGCGCCGCTCGCGCATCGCGCTTTGAATCCGCCGCCGTCGTGGTCGGTCGCAGAGGAAAGAACGCCTCTGCTCCCTTCTCCTCCCTGCGGCGGCGCGCGATTCCCGACGCTCGCAGCGCTAGGCAGATACGGTGGCGTACGCAGCGCGCAGCAAGTCCTCCTCTGGTGCGGCGAGAATCTCCGCGCTGCCGAGCCCGTTCAAGATCACAAAACGCAGCGTCGAGCCTCGGGCCTTCTTGTCGAGGGCCATGAACTGCCGCAGGTCGTCGAACGCGTCGGCTGCGTAGCTGGTGGGCAACCCCACGCTCGACAACACCGCGCGATGTCGGCTGGCGATTGCCGGGTCGAGCCGGCCCGCAAGCCGAGCCAGCTCAGCGGCGAAGACCATGCCGACGCTGATGGCATCACCGTGCCGCCATGTAAAGCGTTCCCTACGCTCGATCGCATGACCCATGGTGTGGCCATAGTTCAATAGTTCCCGGCCCATAGTGGTCGACGTCGACGTCGATTCCCGGAGATCGGCTGCGACGATCCGAGCCTTGATCGACACCGCCCGCTCGATCAGCTCCCGAAGCACCAGTGAATCCGGTTGCACCGCGGCCGCCGGGTCTGATTCGATCATGGTCAAGATTTCCGGGTCGGCGATGAAGCCGCATTTGATCACCTCGGCCAGGCCGGCAACGAGGTCAGCGGCCGGCAAGTTCGAAAGTGCATCAAGATCACAAACCACACCGACCGGCTCGTAGAAGCAGCCGACGAGGTTCTTGCCCTCCGCGGTGTTGATCCCGGTCTTGCCGCCGATCGCAGCGTCGACCATCCCCAGCAAGGTGGTGGGGACCATGGCCACTCGGACCCCCCGCAGCCAGGTCGCTGCTACGAACCCGGCGAGATCGGTCGTGGCGCCGCCACCGAGGCCGACGACCGCGTCGGAGCGGGTAAAACCTGCGTTACCGAGAATCGACCAGCAGCGTTCAGCGACCGCAACGCTCTTCGCCGCCTCCGCGTCTGGCACATCGATGCGAACCGGCTCCATGCCTGCTGCCGCGAGCAGGTGCGCTAGCCGCTCCGCCGTCTTGATCATTGTCGGTGGATGCAGCAGCGCGACCCGTTGCACACCCGCCCCCAGCAGGGCGGACACCTCGGCCAGCAGTCCGTGCCCAACCAGCACCTCATATGGCCGCTCCCCTTTGACGGCAATCCGGGCCGGCTCAGTGTTGGGTGGCATGAGCGTTCATGATTATCTCGACGATCTCGGCAGGAGTCGTGTTATCGGTATCGATGACCTCGGTCCCGACTTCGCGGTAAAGCACGGCACGCTCGGTAAGCAGCCTTCGCAGCCGGCCGCGTACGTTGCCGAGGAGCAACGGGCGCGCGGTATCGAGGCCAACGCGCTTCAGGGACTGGGCCAGACCGACCTTGAGCCAGATCACCCGATGACCGCGTAATGCGGACCGGGTGACTGCCGACAGCACGGCACCGCCGCCGAGCGACAAAACGCCCGGGAGTGGCAGCAGTTCGGCGGTGATCCGCTCCTCAAGGTCTCGGAACGTGGCCTCTCCGTCGTCTGTGAAGATTTCGGGAATCGACCTTCCGGTCCGCTCCGCGATTACGGCGTCAACGTCGCGGAACGTGACGCCGAGCCGCTCGGCAAGCATCGCACCGACTGTGCTCTTGCCTGAGCCGGGGGCACCGACCAGGACAATCACCGCTTCGGTCAAGGAGTCAGGCTGGGCGCTCATGGATGGGACCGCACCTGAAGTCCGCGATCGGCAACCTGCTTGAGATAGCTCTCGTAGTTGCGCCTGGTTTCGGCCACCGAGTCGCCGCCGAATTTCTCCAATGCCGCGTTGCCGAGTACTAGGGAGACCATCGCCTCTGCGACGACCCCGGCCGCCGGCACAGCGCACACGTCGGAGCGCTGGTGATGTGCGACCGCGGCATCACCGGTTGCAACGTCTACGGTTCGGAGAGCTCGCGGCACTGTGGAAATAGGCTTCATCGCCGCGCGGACTCGCAGCACTTCACCGGTGGTCATACCTCCCTCGGTACCGCCCGAACGGTGTGATGCCCGCGCAATGCCGTGCTCACCGGGAACGATCTCGTCGTGAGCGACACTGCCTCTGCTGCGAGCCAATTCGAATCCGTCGCCGACCTCCACTCCCTTGATCGCCTGGATCCCCATAAGCGCGCCCGCCAGCTGCGCGTCGAGGCGGCGATCCCAATGGACGTGGGAACCTAGCCCAGGCGGCAGGCCCCAAACAACTACCTCCACGACACCGCCGAGGGTGTCCCCGTCCTTTTGCGCACGCTCTACCTCAGCGATCATCTCAGCGCTCGCAGCCGGATCGAAACAGCGAACCGGGTCATCATCAATCGCAGGCAGGTCCGCCGCAGTCGGGATGGCCCCTGCAGGTGCCTTTGTGGTGCCGAGCTCAACCACATGACTCAGCAAGCTGACACCCAGCGCCTGTTGCAGGAACGCGTATGCCACCCGCCCCAGGGCCACCCGTGCCGCGGTCTCCCGGGCGCTCGCACGCTCCAGTATTGGCCGGGCCTCGTCGAAGTCGTATTTCTGCATCCCTACCAGGTCCGCGTGACCCGGGCGCGGTCTCGTCAGGGCCGCGTTGCGGGCCTGCCCCTGGAGTTCTGATGGCGGAATTGGGTCGGCCGCCATCACCGTTTGCCATTTCGGCCACTCGCTGTTGGCCACCTGGATGGCGATCGGGCCACCTTGGCTCTGGCCGTGCCGGATTCCACCGAGAATGGTGACGACGTCGGCCTCGAACTTCATCCGTGCACCCCGCCCGAACCCCAGCCTGCGGCGGGCGAGGGCATCGGCGATATCGGTGCTGGTGATGAGCACATGAGCCGGCAGGCCTTCGAGGATTGCCACCAGCGCAGGGCCGTGGGACTCGCCGGCAGTGAGCCATCTGAGCATGATCAGAAGTCTGGCACGCGTCGGGGGCCGGCCGCCCGCGATTCCACCTCGGTGGCCAGGGCCGCGTAGAGGACGTCGGCGGCGACGGCGTGGCCAGTCATCAACTTGATCTGCAGCAGCGCCTGACCGACGAGCAGGTCATGGCCGCTGATGACGGTGCAGCCGGCTCGCTGCGCAGCTGTGGTGAGGACGGTCGGCCACGGATCGTAGATGATGTCCACGATCAGCGAAGCGCTACCGGCGACAGCGTGTGCGATTCCATCGACGGCTCCGGCAACCGCCGCCGAAACGACAAGGTCGGCGTCTGGGATTTTGCTTGACCATTGCCTGATGTCCAGCTTTACGCCCAGCTGATTGCTCAGGGTGCTGAGCGGTTCGGCCCGGGACGGCGTACGCGCCACAACGGTCACCTGCTCCGCACCGAGCTGGGTCGCAGCTATGAGCGCCGACCTCGCCGTGGCCCCAGCGCCCAGGATGGTTACCCGAGGCACTGGCTTTGTGGTCACTTGACCAACGGCCCAGGTTAGGCCTCCGATGTCGGTGTTGTAGACCCATCGTTGGCCGCCTTCCAGGATGAGTGTGTTGCCCGCGCCGGCCAGCTTGGCCAGCCGTTCCACCTCACCAAGCTCCAGGACCGCAACCTTCAGCGGCATGGTCAGGCTGAGCCCGCGCCAGGATGCATCAAGCGCGCCGACGAAGGGCGCCAGCCCTCGCTCATCGACCTCGACCCGGTCGAAGGTCCAGTTCAGGCCGAGATGGTTGTAGGCAGCGCGATGCAGCACGGGGGAAAGCGAATGCGCGATCGGCTTCCCGAGCACTGCACAGCGCCTCGCTTCAGCCGCAGTGCGGAGTTCAACTTTCACATCGGCCGGCGTTGGACTGGCACCAGGCCTGGAACTCCTGCCGGATCTTCTCGAAGTCCGCCTGGTTCTCGGCGAACTTGGTCTCGCCGGTATCGAGATTCACTGTGACGAAATAGAGCCACTTGCCCTTCTCAGGGTTCGCCGCCGCCTCGAGCGCAGCCTTGCCCGGCGCCGCGATCGGCCCCGGCGGCAGTCCTTTGTAGCGGTACGTGTTGTATTTCGACTTGCTCCTGCGGTCCTTCTTCGTGGTCGTGGTGGTATTGAGGTTCTCTGCGTAGGTCACGGTCGAGTCCATCTCGAGCTTCCTCTCCTTTTCGAGGCGGTTGTAGATAACCCGAGCGACTTTTGCGCGGTACTCCTCCCTGTTCACCTCGCGTTCGATGATGCTGGCCACGATCAGCACCTCGTACGGTGACATCTTCAGCTTCTTCGCATCGGCCTCGAATTCGATCTCCCGCGTCACGGCCTTGTATTGGTCGACCATTTGCTTCAGGGCCGAGGTCGCCGTCGAATCGGCGGTCAGCTCGTAGGTGTCGGGGAAGAGGAAGCCTTCTGGCCGGTTCTTGGCGTACTTGGGCAGTCTGAGGGCTTTTGGCTTGTCCAAGACAGTCTCGTACGCCGATTTCTTGATCTTGGTGCGCTTGGCCAGGAGATTCACCTGGGCACTGAGCCGGAGTCCTTCCGGAATGGTGAATTGCAATCGGATCTTCGAGGTACCGGGATTGATCAACAACCGAAGCGCGTCGATGGCCCGCATCTGGCCCTTCATGAGGTACCGGCCGGCCTGGACGCTGGTCGCCCGCTCCTCCGACCGCACGGCCCGGTCCCATGCCTTCCTCGATTTGACGACGTCGTGGTCGACCAGGATGCCGCCGATCTCATCCAACGACGCGCCCTCAGGAACGTCGATAAGGATCTTCGAGCTGCCGGGTCCGGGATAGTCGGGAATCTCGCCAAACGTGGACAGAAAGGTGCTGGTCTTGTCCCACACGAAGAAGCCGCCGACCATCAGCACCGCAGCAGCTACCAGAACCGCGAGGCATCCCTTGATAGTGCGGCTGATCTCTTTCGATTGGCTCGGCTGGACCTCCGGGTCGAGCATCGATGACACGCTGGCTGATCTCCCTCAGGTCTGCAGACGCCTCTCCTGCCCCGAGCCGCCAGGCAGGTCCGGCCCGTCGGTGAGCGGGCCGCCAGGTGCTGATACTAACTCCCCCGGCGGTTCTCCTAGACCATGTTCGAACGCCAGAGCCTGCTCAAGAATCGCGGTTGCCGCAGCCGCATCGATCAACACCCGTTGCTCCTTGGCACGCTTCCCGCCCTGAGAAAGCCGTTGCGAGGCGGTTACGGTCGTCAACCGCTCGTCCACCAGTCGTACCGGCATATCGATCCCAGCTGCCAGCCGCGCCGCCCGTTCCCTCGCCTTCGCCGCTGCCGGACCCTCCCCCCCACTCAGACTGCGCGGCAGTCCGACGACGACTTCGATCGGCTGGTGCTCCGCAACCACCGCTACCAGCTCGGCGATCTCGCCGACGCCCGCCTTGACGCTGCCCACCGGATACGCGAGCACCCCATCCCGGTCACACGCCGCAACCCCAATCCGCACATCCCCCCAGTCGAGCGCTAGCCTTACGCCTGGCCGGAAGTGATTGCTCATCGTTCGATCCAGGCGCAGCCGTGAACTCTGCCGGGTGCCGGGAAAACGTTGTGGTCAGGTCTCGCGGCATGCGAAGGTCTGCGCGTCCCCGGATTCAAGCATCTTAGGTTTTCGCGACACCCGGCAGCATCCCCGACCGCTCTGCTTGTAATCAGCCTGAACCGCAACCCTGCCATCGAAACAAGCTGCTCTAGGGCCCGCGCGCCCGCGCGAAGGCGACGGTCTCGGCAGCGGGCTAGCGAAAACCTAAGGTGCCTGAAACTCGAGGTGTACAACGACGTCTGCCCGCCCACCAAACTCGACCACCGCGTTTTCACTGGCCCGCTGCCGAGACCATCGCCGAAGGAGCAAACCGCGCGGCCACTAGGACTGCAGCGCGTGGCCGATGGCGTACTCCACGGCCTTGAGCGCGTCCTCGGCGCGACTCCCGTCGGTGCCGCCGCCTTGTGCGATGTCGTCCTTGCCGCCGCCGCGTCCTCCGAGCGTCTCGCTGGCGACACGTACCAGCTCGCCGGCATTGAGACCACGATCCCGGGCGCCCTGGGTCGTGACGATCACCACGCTGGGCTTGTCGACTGCTCCACCGACCAGCGCCACGACGGCTGGTGAGTCTTGTACACGGCTGCGGATCTCCAGAGCGAGGGTGCGCAGATCGTTGCCGGACACACCGTCGGCGCGATGCGCGATGTAGCCGACCCCCCACATGTCGTGGCTCTTGGCAACGATGCTGCCGACGTCGGACAACACGGTTTGGCTCCTCAGGTCCGCGATCTGCTTTTCCGCTGCCTTCAGCTGAGCGAGGAGCTTGTTGACTCGATCCGGCAAATGTTCGGGCTGCACCTTGAGCGCCTCGCTGAGTCCCATGACCAGGGACCGCTCTTTCGCGAGGTACCGGAACGCCTCAATCCCGACCAGCGCCTCGACACGCCGTACGCCGGACCCAACGCTCGACTCGCCGGTGAGCGTGACCAGCCCGATCTGGGATGTGTGCTGGACATGGGTTCCGCCACAGAGTTCTCGCGACCACGGCCCACCCATCTCGACAACCCGGACCGCCTGCTCGTCGTAGGTCTCGCCGAACAACGCCAGCGCGCCGATCTCGCGAGCCTTGGCCAGCGGCATGATGGTCGCGCTGACGTTCAGATCCTTGCGAATTGCCTGATTCGCCGCCTCCTCGACATCGGCGCGGATCTGCTGGCTGAGCCCGCTCTGCCACGCGAAGTCGAGCCGGAGGTAGCCCGGCTTGTTGTACGAACCGCTCTGCAGCGCAGTCGGGCCAAGGACCTGCCGCAGCGCGGCATGCATCACATGCGTCCCCGAGTGGGCCTGGCAGGCGCCGAGCCGCCACTCACCATCAACCGCCGCCAGCACCTGGACGCCGCTGAGCAGCTCACCCTGTTTGACGCGTACGCGATGCACGATCAGGCCTTTCACCGGGCGCTGCACATCGACTACTTCAAGTTCGACGCCGTCGCCGACGATCCGGCCGGCATCGGAGTCCTGGCCGCCCGATTCGGCGTAGAACGGCGTCTGCTCCAAGACAACCTCGACCAGGTCGCCCTCTTCAGCGGCCTCCGCCAGCACCCCGTCCATGACGATCCCGCGAACCTTCGACTCGGTGCTGAGCTCGGCGTAGCCGGTGAACGGAGTCGGTCCAAGTGCGCGCAACTCGCGGTAGATCTCCACCGCCTGTGCACCCGCCTTCTTGGACTTGGCGTCGGCCTTGGCGCGATCCTTCTGCTCCTGCATCAACCGCCGGAAGCCTGCCTCATCGACGCTCAGGCCCTGCTCGGCAGCCATCTCCAGGGTGAGATCGATCGGGAAACCGTAGGTGTCGTGCAGCTGGAACGCCCGCTCGCTGCTGAGCACCGTCTCATGTCGGCGCTTGGCGTCGGCCACAGCAAGATCGAAGATTTGGGTACCGGTAGCCAGGGTGCGCCGGAAGGCGTCCTCTTCGGCGTACGCGATCTGGGAGATGCGTGCCCAGTCAGCAGCGACTTCTGGGTAGGACTCTGCCATCAGGTCACGGCTGACGGGCAGCAGCTCTGGCAACACGGGCTCGGTCACGCCGAGCAGTCGCATGGCGCGTACCACCCGCCGCAGCAGCCGGCGCAGCACGTAGCCGCGGGCCTCGTTGCCGGGGGTGACGCCATCGGTGATCAACATCAGGCCGGATCGAACGTGGTCACCGACCACGCGCAGCCGTACATCATCGTGATGCTGGTCGCCGTAGCGCTTGCCCGCGAGCTGCGCCGCATGATCGATCACCGGGTAAACCTGGTCGATCTCGTAGAGGTTGTCCACCCCCTGCAAGAGGTAGGCAACCCGCTCCAGACCCATGCCGGTGTCGATGTTCTTCCGCGGCAGCGGACGCGCCACGTCGAAGTCGTCTTTCCGCCGGATAGTGGATAGCTCCTCCTGCATGAAAACCAGATTCCAGATCTCCAAGAAGCGATCCTCGTCAACTATCGGCCCGCCGTCTGGGCCATACTGCGGACCACGGTCGACCCAGATCTCACTACAAGGCCCACCAGGCCCGGGAACACCCATATGCCAGTAGTTGTCGAGCACTCCGCGCCGCTGGATGCGTTCCGGCGGCAGGCCAGCGATGCTTTGCCAGAGTGCCGCCGCCTCATCGTCGGAGCTCAGTACCGTGACCCAGATCCTGGCCGGGTCAAACCCGTACCCGCCGCTGTCCTGCGAACCAGTCACAAGCTCCCAGGCGTACCGAATGGCGTCGGCCTTGAAGTAGTCGCCGAAGGAAAAGTTCCCGTTCATCTGGAAGAACGTGGCATGGCGGGTGGTTTTGCCGACCTCGTCGATGTCGAGGGTCCGGACGCACTTCTGCACACTCGCCGCGCGGTCGAAAGGAGGCGTCTCGGCTCCGATGAAGTACCGCTTGAAGGGGACCATGCCGGCATTGACGAACAACAGAGTCGGATCGTTGTACAACAACGGGGCAGACGGCACGACTTCGTGATCACGCATTGCGAAGAAATCCAGGAAGCGGCGCCGAATCTCGGCGGTTTTCATGACGTGTTCCTTGGGTGAATGGAGAAGGGCTAGCGTCGGGGTTGCTCATCGGGCAGGCCGAGCGTCTCGCGGAGCTCCGTTTCGCGCTCGGCCATTCCGGCTCGTACCCGCTCGACGAACCCGCGGGCCGACTCGCTCGCGCCGCTGGCAGATTCAGCAACGCGATGACCGATGGCCTCCGGACTTGCCTTCTTGAGGTACTGCCGGATCTTGATCGAGACGAAGACCGCGACACCCGCGCCGACCACGAACCACAACAAGCGCCGGAACATCACGTGCTCCGCTTCGCCCTACGGCGTTGGCCGTTGCCCCGAATCGCCTTGCGTACGCCGTAGCTGAACGCCGCCGTCTTGACCAGCGGCCCACCAAGGGTCGCGGAGAACAGAGTAGTCATCTGCGCCGCGTTCTCGGTGACCACGGTCGCATTGCGGCTCACCTTGGCGACGTCTTCGGTCACAACGCTCAGTCTGACCAGCTCATCGTTGGTTGCGCGTACCGTGCCGCGCAGCTCGGTCAGAATCGGCACCGACTCATGACCGATATCGCGCACCGCGAGCCGGAGCTCCTCCAGCACCCGCCCGAGCTTGAGCAGCGGCACGGCCGTCAATGCCACCAAGGCAACAAATGCAACCGCGGCGATCAGGCCTGCGATCTCGCCAACCGACATCGGATTTCCTTCTCGTTAGTGGACAGTACGGAGCCGTCACGCTGCGTGACGATGCGACCTTACCCTGCCCGTACCCCGGCGCAGCCGGGATTCCCAGCACCGGCTAATCATCGGAGCGACCCAGGAGCTCCTCGATGCGAGCCAGCCTGGTCACCAGCGCCGCCTCGGCACCGTACTCAGTCGGAATGTAGTAGCGCGCCGCGACGAGCTCATCGGGCAGATACTGCTGCGCCGCGATGCCGTGCGGCTCGTCATGGGCGTACGCGTAGTCCTCGCCATGTCCGAGTCGCTTGGCCCCCGGATAATGAGCATCACGCAGATGGCGCGGCACCAAGCCGATCCTGCCCGCGTTCACGTCGGCAAGTGCGGCGTCGACTGCCTTGATCACCGCATTCGACTTCGGCGCCAGGGCAAGCGCGATTACCGCTTGGGCCAGGTTGATCCGCCCCTCGGGCATGCCGATGAACTCGACCGCGTGCGCAGCGGCCACGGCCGTCTGCAGCGCGGTGGGATCTGCCAGACCGATGTCCTCCGAGGCCAAGATCACCAGCCGTCGGGCGATGAAGCGCGGGTCTTCGCCGGCGGCGATCATCCGCGCCAGGTAGTGCAGTGCCGCCTGGACATCGGACCCTCGAATGGACTTGATGAATGCGCTGATCACGTCATAGTGCTGATCACCGGCCCGGTCATATCGGACCGCCGCCCTGTCGACCGCACGCTCTACCAAGTCGGTCGTGATCATGGTCTGACCAACGGCGGATGCGCCCGCGGCCGACTCTTCCAGGAAGGTCAGGGCGCGGCGCGCATCAGCTCCGGCAAGGCGCACGATCACGGCGCGCGCGTCAGGGTCGAGCCGGTATTCACCGGCCAGTCCACGCTCCTCGGTCAGCGCGCGATCCAACAGAGTCGAGATGTCTTCGTCACTGAGCGGCTTGAGAGTCAGCAGCAAGGACCGCGAGAGCAGCGGGGAGATCACCGAAAAGCTCGGGTTCTCCGTAGTTGCAGCGATGAGTGTGACCAGCCGGTTCTCCACTGCTGGCAGCAGGACGTCTTGCTGAGTCTTGGAGAACCGATGTACCTCGTCGATGAACAGCACGGTTTCCCGGGCCGTACGCAGATCCCGCCTGGCTTGGTCGAGCACCGCCCTGACCTCCTTCACGCCGGCGGTAACGGCGGAGAGCTCTACGAACCTGGAATCGCTCTGGCGAGAGACAACCGCTGCGATCGTGGTCTTGCCGGTGCCCGGAGGCCCCCAGAGGAAGACCGACATTGGCTCACCCGCGGCGAGCCGGCGCAGTGGAGATCCGGGCCCCATCAGGTGATCTTGCCCGAGGATCTCCTCCAAGGTCCGTGGTCGCATACGAACCGCGAGCGGCAGACCATGGCGCTCAGTTTCGGACAGGCTGCCACTGGGGGTGGCCACCCGGCCACCGACGGTGCCGCCGAAGAGATCCTCGTTCATTGCCAGAGATCTTACGAACACCGCCCCAGCTAGCTCCGGGCCGGTGCTACGACGTGACCGGGTGGTTCGCGTGGAACAGGTTCTCGGGGTCGTAGCGCTCTTTGATCTCGCGTAGGCGGTCGAGGACCTCTGGCGGGAATGCCCGTGCGATGTCGAAGCTTTCCTCGACGAAGTTCAAGTAGGCACTGGCGGCGTAGGGCTCGAGCGCGGCCTTGAAGGCGCCGAGCCACGCGCGGTTTGGCGGCATGGCCTCTGGCACTGGGACGAAGCCCACCCCGAAAGCGATGAACGAGCCCGGCAGAGTGGCGAGCGCTCCTGCGTTCTGTGGTACCCGTGAGAGGGCGCCGCCGCCGTGTCGCAGTTCGAGCGAGACCAGCTGCGAACCCGAGCCTGGGCCAACTGCCTCGACCAACGAGTCGATCGCCGTCGGTGGCAGTTCGCCAGTCAGCATCGACTCGCTGGTGTAGGGCACAGGCTCCGGCGGATCCATGTGCAGCTCGGTGATTCCAGCCGGCGGCTGGGCCTGGATCGTGTCCACGGCCGTGCTGCCCAGCTCGCGCAGCGGCGCGACCAGCTCCTCGCCATCTGCCGGGTCGCCACAATGGACCACCTCGAGCACGGCGAAAGATTTGCCACGGAATGGGTCGGGTACCTCGGGAATCGGCGGAAAGTTCATAAGCCGAGCGGATGAGGTCATCTCCTCTGGCATTCCGGCGGTCCACTCGCGCCAGCCGTGCAGTACCTCACTCGCCTGCTCGGCGGGGAAGAAGAGGGCGCCTGCGAAGATCTCTGGCAACGGCAGCAGGTCGAACTCGAGCGCAGTGACGACACCGAAACTGCCGCCGCCTCCGCGTAGCGCCCAGAACAGATCGGGCTCATTCTCCGCGTCGACGCGGATCTGTTCGCCACCGGCGGTGACTAGCTCGATCGCAATCACCCGGTTACACGCGAGGCCGTGTTTGCGATGGTAGAAACCGACGCCGCCGCCCAAGGTGTAGCCAGCGATGCCAATATTCGGGCTCGATCCGTGCAGGGCAGCGAGACCCTGCTCGGACGCCGGAGGCACGACGTCGGCCCATCGGGCTCCGGCTCCAACTCGAACACTGCCTGAATCGGTATCAATCCGGACGCCGCCGAGGCCTCCCGTACGCAGGAGCACTGTGTCAGCGAGCGACCCAAGCGGCGCCGCGTTGTGGCCTGTGCGCTGCGCGGCGACCCGCCTGCCGTCCGCGCTCGCAGCACGGACCACATCGCTCACATCGTCTGCGCTTCGCGGGAGGGCAATCCCGACTGGTTGCTGGTCGAGGAGGATGTTGAATGCTGCGCGCTCGAGGTTCCAGTTGCCGTCCTCGGTGGTCAACCATGGAGCAGCCATGCCCGCACTCCTTATTCGTGTGGCTAAGACGTGGCCTGACTGAATTTACTCGTCTGCGCTAAAGGTCCGGTTGGACGTCGATTCCGGCCTCCTTACGCTGCTCCGGGGTGATTGGCGCCGGAGCGCCAGTCAGCGGGTCCACGCCACCGCCGGACTTTGGGAACGCGATCACGTCGCGGATCGAGTCGGTGCCCGACAGGAGGGCGCAGATCCGGTCCCAACCGAACGCGATCCCACCATGCGGCGGCGGGCCGAAGTTGAACGCATCCAGCAGGAAGCCAAACCTTTCCTGGGCCTCCTCTTTCGGCAGCCCCATCACCGCGAAGACGCGCTCTTGGATGTCTCGGCGATGGATACGGATTGAGCCGCCGCCGATCTCGTTGCCATTGCAGATGATGTCGTAGGCCCAGGCGAGCGCTGAGCCGGGATCGGTGTCGAAGTTCTCCAGGTCCTGCGGCGCCGTAAAGGCATGGTGGACCGCTGTCCAGGCGCCAGCCCCGACCGTCACATCACCGGCAGCCATGGCGACACTCGCCGGCTCGAACAACGGCGCATCGACCACCCAGCAGAAAGCCCAGGCGTTCTCGTCGATCAGCCCAACCCTTCGGCCAACCTCCAGCCGAGTTGCACCGAGCAGTGACTGCCCCAGGGCACGTGGACCGGCCGCGAAGAAGATGCAGTCCCCCGGCACGGCACCGACCGCTGCAGCAAGGCCGGAGCGCTCCGAGTCCGAGAGGTTCTTGGCTACTGGACCGCCGAGCTCGCCGTCCGCGCCCACCAGCACGTACGCCAGGCCGCGGTGGCCGCGTTGCCTGGCGAACTCCTGCCAAGCATCAAGCTGCCTACGCGACTGGCTGGCACCACCTGGCATCACAACCGCACCGACGTAGTCGGCCTGGAACACACGGAATGGCGTCTGGGCGAAATAGTCTGTCAACTCGACCAACTCCAGTCCCAACCGCAGGTCGGGCTTGTCGGTGCCGAATCGGTCCATCGCCTCCGCGTATGTCAGGCGCGGCATCGGAGTCGTGACCGCTACAGCGATCAGCCGCCAGATGACGGTGATCAGCGCTTCGGTGAGCTCAATTACGTCGTCCTGGTCAACGAAGCTCATCTCGATGTCGAGCTGGGTGAATTCTGGCTGCCGATCCGCGCGAAAGTCCTCGTCGCGATAACACCGTGCGATCTGGTAATAACGCTCCATCCCGGCCACCATGAGCAGCTGCTTGAACAATTGCGGGCTCTGCGGCAGCGCGTACCAGCTGCCCGGCTTGAGCCTGGCCGGGACCAGAAAGTCCCGCGCGCCCTCGGGAGTCGAACGGGTTAGCGTCGGCGTCTCGATCTCGACAAAGCCGCGTTCAGCGAGCAGCGTACGCGCCACCCGATTGACCTCGCTGCGCAATCGCAGCGCCGTGGCTGGCGCCGGGCGGCGCAGGTCAAGGTAGCGATATTTGAGCCTGATCTCCTCGCCTACATTCACCCGCTCGTCGACCTGGAAGGGCAGCGGCGCGGAGGGGCTCAGCACGTCGAGCTGGGCGGTGACGACCTCCACCTCCCCGGTAGGCAGCTCAGGATTGACGTTCCCTTCGGGTCGCAGCGCGACCTCGCCGTGCACCAGAATGCAGTACTCGTTACGGAGATCATGAGCACCCGATGCGGCCAACATCTCGTCACGCACCACCACCTGAACGACGCCAGTTGCATCCCGAAGATCAAGAAAGGCAACCCCACCATGATCTCGGCGGCGAGCCACCCAACCGGCCAGGGTAACTGGGGTTTCGGCATGCTCGGCACGTAAGCTGCCGGCGCCGTGGGTGCGCATCACGGACTACTGGTCCTTTCCCGATAAGTCGATTTGGTTTGAGCTGCTCGCGCGCAGCCCTGAAAGACATTCGATCCTACGGGCCGCCCGCGCCATGGTCGTACCGGTTTTCGAACTGCCGACGTTCCTCGACCTCGGAGCTGAATGTCACTGGCGGGTGGCAGAGTCGTGTCCATGCGCAGGAGGCTGCGGGCGAGGTCGGAGTGGCAGTTCTTTGCCGTACTGCCCAAAGCCGACCCTGTGCTGGCGACGGTTTGGTGGGCGCTCCTAATCCTGAACGGTGTGATGGCCGCGGTCTTTGCGATCGCCATCGGTGCCACGGTCAGCGCCGTCCAGCAGGCTCGCCCGGTCGCAGCTTCCCTAGCTTTGACCGGTCTGGTTTTCGTGCTCATGCTGATCGTGAATCCGATCCAGACCGCGGTGAGCATGAACCTGGGCAACAAGGTCTCGACGTGGCTTAACGAGGAGCTGATTCGCGCTTGCGTGCAGCCACCCGGCGTCGGGCATTTGGAGGATCCGGACCTTGCTGAGGATCTGACGACGGCACGCGAGTTCGACCGGGGCATGACCGGTCCGCCGATGTACCTCAATGTCGACTTCATAGCCACCAGCCTCGTCAGCGCCCTGACTGGGATCGCGTCTGCCGTGGTCCTTGTCGGATTCACCTGGTGGGCACCGCTGGTTCTGGTGGCGGCATGGGGATCGACGCATTGGCTGCTGCGCGAGAGCGGCGTCTGGAAAGACCGGAACACCCCCGAGGTGCGATCGGCCCAGCGGCATGCCGACTATGCCTACCGGCTCGCTGTCGACCCGCAGCCGGCAAAGGAGCTGCGGCTCTTCGGTCTAGCTGGTTGGACCGTCGAGCGCTTCATCTCTCGCCGCAAGCGGCTGTTCGAGCTGCAGTACCGCGCTACCCGGTTGCGAGAGAAGTCCGTGATCTGGTGCATGATCATCGTGATCGCAGCCAACGCGGCGGTGTTTGGTGCTCTTGGCTTCGAAGCCGTTTCCGGGAACCTCGGGCTCGATCGGCTCGTTGTGTACGCCCAGGTAGCGCTTGGCGTCAGCCTCATCGCGTTCGGCGGTCTCAACTGGGCGTTGGATGGGGCCGCGGCTCCGGTCGCGGCGGTCGCTCGGCTGGGACCGGCGATGGCGCCGCTCGGGAGCCTTGCTGCCGGGCACGGACCGGCGACCGGAATGCCGGGCCAGGACATCGCTTTCCGTGACGTATCGTTCGCCTACCCCGCCAGCGGACGCGCCGTCCTCTCCGGGCTCGACCTCACTGTGCCGGCCGGCACCTCGCTCGCAATCGTCGGACAAAACGGGGCCGGCAAGACCACGCTTGCCAAGCTGCTCTGCCGTCTCTATGACCCGAACAACGGAGCGATCAAGGTCGACGGCGTCGATCTGCGCAGCCTTGACCCTGGCGGCTGGCGCATGCGCATTGCTGCCGTCTTCCAGGACTTTGTCCGCTTCGAGTTGTCCCTACGGGAGAACGTCGACCCCACTCGGAAGGCCAGCGATGATGAGATTCGGGCCGCACTCGTCGACGCCGGTGCCGAGAACCTTACCGAGCTCGACACGCCATTGGCCAAGGGATACAGCAACGGCATCGACCTTTCGGGTGGTCAATGGCAGCGAGTCGCGCTCGCGCGGGCGCTATGCGCCGTCCGACGCGGCGCCGGGCTGGTGCTGCTCGACGAGCCGACAGCACAACTCGATGTCCGCGGCGAGGCAGAGGTGTTCGACAAGGTGCTGCAAGCCACTCGAGAGGCCACCACGATCTTGATCTCGCACCGGTTCTCCACCGTGCGGCACGCGGATCGTATCTGCGTTCTCGAGCACGGCCGGGTTGTCGAGCTGGGTAGCCATGGCGAATTGATGGCACTGGGCGGTCGCTACAAGACGATGTTCGAACTCCAGGCGAAGAGGTTCGAGGCCACGATGGATGAGGAAGGCGTCCTGTTCGATGTCCTCTGAAGCGACAGCTGAGCAGACCTCGCACCGGTCCTCACAGGCCGCTCACGACGAGCTGCCGCCAGCACTCTCATCGATGTGGCGGCTGTGCAAGCTCGGATACACCCACGAGCCGCGGCTGGTTGTCGTGGTGGTCACACTCACCTTGCTGCAGGCAGTGCCGGACGCGTTGTTCGCCCTGTGGCTGAAGCTGATGGCCGATGCGGTCGTAGAGGGCGATGCTGCGGTGTTGTTCACCACGCTGGCGGCGCTCGCAGCGTCGGCGACCCTGACCTGGCTCCTCCGGGTAATTGCGACGCGAATGACCCGGCGGTTCCGCGACCGCGTCACGATCGCGCTCGAGACCCACGTCGCCAC
>JBKPBV010000251.1:0-7861 GCA_046727055.1 Actinomycetota bacterium
GAAGATGACTGATCGGAGATAGCCGCGGGCAATGATCTTCGAGGTCAGTAGCACGGCCAGGAGCATGCCAAGAACAACTTTGAGCCCCGACGTCATGGTGGCGTAGATCAACGTGTTACGCAGACCGATGATCAGCGCCTGTTCATTGAAGAAGAGCACATAGTTGTCGAGTCCGATCCATGTCGAAGTGAATAGATCCCACCGAGTGAAGGAGAAATAAAAGGAGGCGATGGTCGGTACGACGAAGAAGATGATGAAGATAATCGCCGCGGGTAGGTAGAACCAGTACGGATAGGTGCCCCGCCGCTCCCGCACCTTCCTGGTTTCGGCTGGCGCAACCGGTGCTCGGGGTGTCACCTCGGTGGTGCCCAATGTGCTCGCCATAGCGAAGCCCTTTCTTGTGGTTCTGCTGCCGGTCCCGGCTGAGACCGGCAGCAGGAGGTGTTACGAGTGACCAGCAGCCAGGGCTGCCGCAATGCGCGCTGAGCCTGTCGAAGCGCGTGCCCTTCGACGGACTCAGGGCAACATCACTCCCAGCCAGGCAGACCCAGTTGCTGCGCCTGCTTCTTGACGTCTTCGTCGTAGAGCTTTGCGCCCTCCTCGCCGGACACCTGCCCAGTGCCGACCTGGATGCAGATCTGCTCCAGCGCCGGACCCTTGATCGGCGACTTGAACTCCAGCGCCGGGCTGACCTTGTCAGACTCGATGTAGGTCTGGGTGTCCTTGGCAACCTGGCTGACGTCAGCCGGCAGCTTGCAGTTGGTGGTGAGGAATGGGCCGGTAGGTGGGGTCCCCTTGGCATAGGCGTCACAGCCCGGCTGCGTGGTCATGAATTCGACGAATTTCTTGGCCGCGTCGAGCCTGTCGCCCTCCACGGTCTTGGGGATGTACAGGGCATTACCTGGCCATACAGTCATGCCGAAGCTGGCGGCATCCTTGCCTGGGATGGGGAAGAAGCCGACGTCCTTGGATTTGCCTGGGGCGACGTTCTCGATGTTCGCCGAGACCCCACCCAGCTGGGGGTAATGCACGCCTTTGCCCTCGGCAACCGCCTTGATGCCGTCATTCAGCTCGGCCGAGGCGAAATCCTTGTTGAGGTAGCCGGCGTCGTAGACCTGCTGGATGTGCTGGAACCCAGCCAACGCTGCTGGAGTGTTCGCATACTTTGCCTCGCCGGCGGTGTACTTCGCCGCAAAATCGGGCACCTGAGCCTCGACATTGTGATAATCGCCCAGAACGAGCAGCTGGGAGGTCCAGGTCTCTCCATAGCTCGCGATGACGGGAGCGATGCCGGCCTTCTTGATCTCCTCGTTGTTCTTCATGAACTCGTCCCAGGTCTGCGGGATCTCGAGTCCGAGTTTCTCGTAAGTCGGCATGTGATAGAGGATGGCGCCGCCCTGCACCGTTCCCCAGGGGCCGCCGTACAGCTTGCCGTCCGCCGCCTTGGTGGCGTCAGCGAAGGTCTTGTTGAGGGTCGAAGCCCATGGCTGATCAGCCATGGGGACCAGGTTCTGCTCCGGCTTGATCGCCTGCAACAGCGAGCCGTTGTTGTAGCTGAAGACCTCGGCCATCTCGCCGGTCGCCAACCGCGTCTTGGTCAGGTTGTCGCCTTCTGAGCCCCCCGGCCGCGTGTCGTGCTTAACGGTGATGTTGGGATTGGCTGCCTGGAAGGCCTCGATTACGGCCTTGGCGCTCGCGACTTCGGTGTCGGTAGCGCCGGCGGAGAACGTGATCGTGACAGCACCGGCTTGACCGCCGGCGCCTTCCTCGCTGCTGCCGAGACTGCCGGCCTGGCAGCCGGCGGCAAACAGCATGCTCGCTGCCGCCAGTGCGACGAGCGGTGCGCTGCGGCCGGCTTTCTTAGTGAACCTCATGGGACCTCCAGATGGAAAGACATTAAAAGGGAGCGTTGGACTAGTCCAAATCCCCGCCTGAAGCGTTTCAATCGCGACGCTAACGCATAACACATGCGCTGGTCAACCCGTGCGCATGCACTCGTAGCGTTTCGTCAGCGGATAGTGGCCCGGGCTTGACCAGCCGCCCGCTCAGTCTCGGTGCCATCCTCGTGAACGACCACGATCGGGACCGGACTATCGATCTCCACCTCCACCCCGGATACGCGGACCTCAATCAATCCATGCGGCGTTGGTACGGCGCCGGCGCACTCGCGCAACCGTCCCAGCCGGGGCGCGACCCGCACCCGACGATATCCCGGCTCGGCTGGCGTGACGCCAAGCACGTACCAGACAAGATCCCGCGTCGGCGTACTGCTCCAACCGTGCACTGGCGTACCCCATCCCCAACATTCACCGAATGTGTCGTAGCCATCGACAAGGAACTCTTCCCACCGTCGAACGAGGTCGACGAGCAACTCGGCGCGACCGGCGTGCGCAACCGCATCGTCGACCGCATGCTGAAGAACGGTTCGGCGATCACCATCTCACGCTCGAGATCCCAATCAATGCGCTGGATGCCTCGCATTTGTTCGGCGAATCGCTCACGGTCGTAGCCACCTGTCTCGCTGCCCACCCAGGAGCGAACAACCAGCCGTTCCGAATCGGTCATGAGATCAACCAACGAATTCCGGCGTTTTTTTGTCGCCAAGCCCGAGATGATCGCGCTGGCTTGCGCGACCTGCGAGGCGGCCAGCTGGCGTTGCCCATCAATGATGTGGTCGACGTACAGGCCACGATCTGCATCCCAGAAGTCTTCGTAGCCCTGGCTCGCCGAGTTGCCCAGCTGACGCGCCCACGCGGCCGAGCCGGCGTTGCCTACTGCATCGGCTAACTCTGCAAACTCAGTGAGCCGCGCGCCCAGAGCGCAGTCAGGATCGAGCTCCGACCGGACACAAAGATGCTTGCCCAGTCCACCAGGTTCCATTCTGGTACGTCAGCAATCGTGCCGCGCTCGTCGACATAGCTGGTGTACCAGCGCAGCACGCGCTCGGCAGTCGGTAGGTGGCGACGGACGCTCTCCAGGTCGCCGTCATGCCAGTACTGAATGTGCAAGCCGTGGATCCAACTGAGCGACCAATCGGGGATGGTGAGACCGCCGCTGGCCTCAATGTCGCTCGCCACAACCATGGGTAGGATGCCGTCCGGGCGCGGAGAGTCGCTCAACTCCAGATAGTTCCGCGCCAGTCCCCAGTCTTCGTTCGTCGCCAGGTCGACCATCTGATGGACGACCGCGTCGCCGACCCAGGCACGCTGTTCCCGCGTCGGGCAGTCGGTGTATGAGTCGAGCGAGTTGAGCTGGACAGTGCGGATGCCCGCTCGATAAAGCGTGTCCAAGCGCGGATCGTCGCTGCGGAAGTACGCGCCACCCGTGCGGGGATACAGGTACTCGCGCACCTCGAGCCTGCTCAGGGTCACCGACACAGCGCGGTCTGCATGGAAGATCAGGTGGAGGTATCGCAGGCCGTTCAGCTCCAGTGCGCTGAAGCCGTCGGCCGTCCCAGCTGACACATACCGAGCGCCTGTCTCCGGATCCTCGCCGTTCCGGGCCAGCTCCGGCCGGAACACCTTCTCGCGGTAATGCATCTCCACGACGACGCCCGGCGGTGCGTCGATGTCCAGCTCCACGAATCCGGCAACGATCCGTCCGAAGTCAACCGAGACGTGATGCACCTGTCCGGGTCCGAGGCCAAAGGTGACGGGCAGCGCGGCCGTATCAGTGCTGATGACGTCTTCCAGCAGTGCCTGGATCACCCGATGGACCGGATGATCACTCGTCCATTCCGGAGCGGTGCGAGTGGACGAATCCAGCACCCGGGTTGGCCCGACTCGGTCGCCGACAAGCTGTGAGATGCCTCGAGGAAGCAGGCGGCCGAAGGGATAGGTGGGCGGCCGCGTCTCGCCGAGACTGGCAGGGTGAATGGCTGGCAGCAGAGGCGCCTGCCGCCAGTCAGCGTCGTCGAACTCGACCTCGCGCCAGCGGCGGGGGACTTCCCGGGCATCAATGATCTCGACTGGCACGCCTTCACCAGCGTCCGTTCCGGCTAACAGCGACCAAGCCGCCGATCGCAGAACACGCCAGCTGTCATCGGAGACGAGCATTCGATCGCCGATCTGCGCTTCGAAGACCAAAGCGGCGTCAGTGTTGGAGGCAGCTGGGGCCGGTTGCCAGAACGACATTGCCCGTCCGTAATAGGTGACAAGCACGGCGGCGACGTTGCGGCCGGCCGATAGGAAAGGCGCCAGGTCGTAGCCGTCGTACCGCTGCCGGGACGGCTGCGAACGTGCCGGACCGCGGCCAACCTCGTGCCCGTTCACCCACAACACGTATCGGGAGTCTGCCGTGATCCGTGCCAGCGCCTCGGACGGAACCACCTCAAGATCGAACGTCTTACGAAACATCGATCGGGAGAATTCTCGAGCGGCGCCGCCACCAGTCAGGAAATCTGCGGGGGTTCCGGTTGCTGCTCTGGGTTGGTGTCCAATCCAGTGGCCAGACCAACGCAGAGACGCTGTGACAGGTGCGAGTTTCATCAGATCTCCCCGATGGCTTGAACTGTTTCAGAGGTGGTGGCTGCCGGCATTGAGCTCCTGCTCCCGCCCATCAGGCAGCCGCACCAAAGCCGTGACGCCAGCTGGAATCTCCACGTCCAACTCGATCGCATCATCGACTCCCAGTGACCAAGAGGCAGAGACCTTGCCGTGCCGCGTTCCGAGCGAGGATCGCGCCCACCGGATGTCGCCGCCGGGCTGTGGGGCGATGAGCACCTTGGCGTAACCGGGCTCGAGCGGCGCTACGCCGCCGATGGTGCGGTGCATCCAGTCCGCTACGGCGCCTAAGGCGTAGTGGTTGAAGCTGGTCATCTGACCGGGATTGATCGTTCCATCTGGCAACATGGAATCCCAGCGCTCCCAGATCGTGGTTGCGCCCATGGTGACGGGGTAGAGCCAGGACGGGTTCTCACGCTGCAGCAGCAGTCGGTACGCCTCAGTAAGGTGGCCGGTTGCGCTCAGCGCGTCAAGAACGTACGGAGTACCGGCGAAACCGGTCTGGATGCGGTAGCCGCTCTCGGCAACCAACTCAGCGAGCCGCTTTCCCGCCAGCTGCGCGGTCTCTTCGTCGAGCAGGCCGAAGACGATGGCCAACGCGTACACCGTCTCAGCGTCACTGCGGACCGTGCCGTCCTCGTTTACGTAATGGGCGTTGAAGGCAGTCCGGGTGCGCTCAGCGAGGTCTGCGAAATATACGGCGTCTTCGCTGCGTCCGAGCAGGTTCGCGGTATCGGTAAGGAGTCGGGCGTCGCGGTAGAGGCAGGCGGTCGCTACGACCCCCTTGTCTGCCTTGGCGAGGGCCGGCTGGTCCGGCGGCGCCGTCGGATCCAGCCAGTCACCGAACTGAAAGCCGCTGTCCCACAACCCGGTGGGCGACAGCAGTGATTCCACACGGCGGACATGCGCCGTCATTGAGTCGTATTGGTCGCTCAGCACGTGCAGATTTCCATACGCCTGCCAAAGCGCCCAGGGCACCCATACAGCCGCGTCACTCCAGATCGCGGTGCTTTCCGGAGGGGGGAAGTGCGATGGACGCTCGATGTACTTAAGGACGTCCGGAACAACGAACGGCACCATCCCGTCGGCTGCCCGCTGCTCTGCAGCGAGATCCCGGAGCCAGTCTCGTACGAAGTCCTCGACCTCGAAGAGGTAGGCAGCGGTGGGCGCGAAGACCGCAATGTCACCCGTCCAGCCGAGCCGCTCGTCTCGCTGGGGGCAATCGGTTGGTACGTCGAGGAAGTTGCCGCGGGTGCCCCAGACCACGTTGCGGTGGAGCTGGTTGAGCAGTTCGTCTGAGCACTCGAACTCCCCAATGCGCCGCAACTCCGAGGAGACCACGACGGCACTGATGGCATCCGGGGTGAGCTCACCGGGCCATCCCTCCACTTCGACATAGCGGAAGCCGTGAAAGGTGAACGTCGGCTCGAACACATCCTCGCCACCACTGAGAATGAAACGATCGATAGCCTTGGCGGTTCGCAAGGGGCGGACCCCCAGCTCATCGTGCTCAAGCACCTCGGCATGCCTCAGCGTGACGGTTGTACCAGCCGCGCCCTGCACCCGAACCCGCACCCACCCCACCAGGTTCTGGCCGAAGTCGACCAGAGTCTTGCCGGCCGGTGAAGTCCAGATCCTGATCGGTCCAAGCTCTTCCTGGCGGCGCGCGGGAGGTCCGATGTACGGAGTAAGCGTGCCGAAGTCGAGTTCAGCTGGATGTACGCCGGTCCAAGCCTCGTCAGAGAAACCGGGCTCCAACCACGCGTCCGAGTGGCGGCGCGCGTCGATCGTCTGACCGTCATAAATGTCATTGGACAGCACGGCCGACGGGCCGGCACTCCAACTCTCGTCGGTGACGATGGTCTGGAGGTGCCCATCGGCGAACTCGATCTCCAGCTGCGCGAGGGCGGCAAGCTCGTCGCCGTAGTAAGCCCTGCCGCCGCTCCAGCCCAGCCGTCCGCGGAACCAGCCATTGCCCAGCGCGATACCAAGCACAGACCTGGATTGAAGGAGTGAGGTTACGTCGTAGCTGCGGTACCGCAGCCGCCACTCATAACTTGTCCACCCTGGGCTTAACACATCCTCGGAGACGGGCTGGCCGTTGAGGGAGGCCTCGAAAACCCCGTGTGCCGTGGCGTGCAAGGTAGCTCGGGCAACTTGCCCATGACCTTGCTCCAATCCGAACTCGGTGCGTAGCAATGGCGCCCCGTCGAAATCCTCGTCCGGGGCGATGGGCAGTGCTGACCAGGTGAGTGACATGAGTTCCTTTCGGCTACAAGCTGTTCTCGTGCGGTCGAAGAGTGCTGCGTCGAGGGATGAGGTGAGGATCCAGCATGACTGTTCGGTGCACGTGGCCGGAGCCCTCGTGGATCTCCTCGAGGAGCAATTCGATGGCCAGTTCACCCATCCGATACCCCGGCAGACTCACCGTGGACACCGGGATGCTGCTCTCAGAGGCGAAGTGATTGTCGTCGTAGCCGACGACGATCAGTTCATCGGGTACCCGGATTCCGAGATCGGTCGCCGCCTGGATCACGCCGACGGCGAGCAGATCTGTAGGACACACCACCCCATCCACTGACTGGGACAGCAACACCTGGCGTCCGACTTCGCGACCGGTGCTGATGGCGAGGTCGGGCGCTTCTACCACTCCGAGACTGGCGCCTGCTTCGGCAACGGCCCGCTCGACACCTGCCAGGCGCCGGCGGATCAGTCGCAGGTCCGGACAGCCGGCGAGGAAGACCAGCCTGCGTGCTCCTCGATCGAGGAGGTGGGTGGCAGCGAGATAGCCGCCCAGTTCCTCGTTGACCATGACACTGCAGGTGAGCGGGTCAGGCGACGTCGCAATCACGAGAACGACGGGGCGCCCGTGGCCAAGGACCGCGTGTGCGACGTCGAGAGGCTCTTCAAGCGGAGTCAGCAAGATGCCCGCGACTCGGGCTTGGTCGAAGAGCTCGAGATAGTTGTCCTGCTTGGTTCGAGCGCTGTCGCTGTTGGCGAGAAGGAGCTTCAGTTGAGCTTGTCCTGCCGCCGACTCGGCCCCGCGCGCGATGTCGACGAAGAGTGAGTTCCCGATATCGATCAGGACCAGGCCGACAGTATCTGTTCGTCTTGCGGCGAGCGCCCGGGCAGCGCTGTTCCGGACGAAACCCAGCTCGGCAATCGCTGTCTCAACCTTTAGGCGAGTCTGTTCGGCGACGAGGTCGGGGTTGTTGAGCACATTCGAGACTGTGCCGATCGCTACCCCGGCACGCCGTGCCACATCTTGAATGCGCGGTGCGTTAGGCCGCGAGTCGCCCACATCGGACTGGCCGGCCTGGGCCCTCGACTGCGCCATGTCAGGCACGTTACACCTAGAG
>JBKPBV010000252.1:0-10445 GCA_046727055.1 Actinomycetota bacterium
GTCGAGGTCAGTGAGGTACCCGAGGTGTCGGCACTCGGTGCGGCCAAGCTCGCCTGGCGGACGCTGGGCCGCGCGGACGACTGGCCGGACCGCAGCGGCCGGATCTACCGTCCAGGGATGGATCGAAGCGAACGCCGCATGCACCGGGACCATTGGGCAGGCGAGATCAACCGGACCCGTTTTACTCCTACTCACTTGGACAGCGTGAATGGAATCCCAGATCGCACCGCAGTGGCGTGAAGTCGACATCGCCTTCACCGGTCCATACGCAGCCAACCCGTATACCGACGTCGATGCCTGGGTGATCTTCACCCACGAGAGTGGACGCCAACTGCGGCGGCCATTGTTCTGGGACGGCGGAACCAGCTACCGCGTCCGGTTCGCCTCGACCCAACCACAGGGCGAGTGGCAGTGGAGTGTCCACACCGACCGACCCGATCACGACTTCACGCCGGCATCCGGCACCATGATCGCCGCCCCAGCCCTCCGAGATCATCCGCATCGAGCCCTGACCCGCGGGTTTGTCAGAGCGCACCCGTCCGGACGCAGCTTCTGTTACGCCGACGGGTCGCCAGCGTTCTGGGTCGTCGACACGGCCTGGGCGATGCCCTTCCGCGCGACGGTCGCCGACGTCGAGACGTACGCGTCAAATCGTCAGGCCAAGGGCTTCAATGCCGTCTTCCTGATGACTGTTCAGCCGGACATGAACGCGCGTGGGCCACTCGGCCGTAATGTCGATGAGGGGTTCGAGATCGGCTTCCACGATCTTGCTGAGGGAAGGCTGACCAAGATCAACGTCGAGTATTTCCAGTACTTCGACAAGATCATCGACTGCCTTGTCAACCATGGCATCACACCTGTGCTGCAGCCGGTCTTCCATGGATTCGGCTGGAAAGGGCTGGACGTCGCAGGCCCGGTGGTTCCGCCGGCTGACTACGCCCGCTATTGCCGGTATCTGGTGGCTCGCTTCGGCGCCCGCCCCGCGATTTACCTGCCGTGTGGTGATGGCGCCGGGACGGAGCCACAGGTTGAGGCGGGGGGTCGGGAGATCCAGGCCTGGGACGCGTACGGTCAAGCCACCGGAATCCACTACCGGCCTCATCACCGCAACGACGAACATCAAGACGCCGATTGGTTGGACTTCCAGTCCTGCCAGACCGGGCACATGGGTGATCACGTGCCTGATCGTCTTGCGACCATGTGGGCCCAGCGGCCCCACAAAGCGATCATGAACGGTGAGCCGAGCTATGAGCACAGCGGTCGTCATGGCGTCGCTGAAGGATGGTGGCAGGGTCACGAAGCATGGAGCAACCTCTGCGCAGGCGCGCTTATGGGCGTCGCGTACGGAGCAGCCAGCTTGTGGCCGTGGCGGCTGCATGGCGACGAGCCAGGTCACGGCGAATACTTCTTAGCCGAGGACGCCGGCTGGAAAGAGGCGCTCGATTTCGAGGGCAGCCGCTACGTCGGTCTGGTCGGCAAGATCCTCGAAGATCTTCCGATCACCGAGGCCAGCCCTTGCTGGGACGTGTCAGCCAACACCCGCGGCCTGCTCGATCCTGGCCTCCTCTACATCGGATATGCGGAACACGGCGGGCCCTGGATGTTCTTCGACGCGGATGGCCGGGTGCCTTCGAAGTATTGGCTGATCGACCTACGTACAGGTCAGGTGCTCAAATCCGGCGATCGCCCGCCGAACTATGTGCCGATTGAGGTCGATCGCTACGAGCCTTCGATCCTCATCTGCACAGAGATCACACCGGCCTGGGTGACGGCGGCCAGCCAGCCCGCCGCTGCTGAGTGATGTGGAGTGCATCAATATTCACTGGAATGGCAAGATGGAACCTGAGTTGGCGGGCAACGAGGTATCCAAAGGAGAGGTTCGTTCCATGGCGGCATCGCCCGGCGGCGTGACTCGGGCTCCGACTGATGGACAGCTCCGGCTCATCACCAAAGTGGCTCGGATGTATCACGAGCGAGGCGTACGCCAAACCGAGATAGCAGAAACTCTGCACATCTCTCAGGCGCGGGTGTCGCGGTTGCTCAAACGGGCTGCTGAGCTCGGCATTGTTCGCACAGTCGTCGCCGCGGCCCCGGGAGTACACACCGAGGTCGAGGAAGCGCTTGAAGATCGGTTTGGCCTAGCCGAAGCCGTCGTCGTCGATGTCGAAGGCAGCAACGACGACATCATCGCCGCGCTCGGATCAGTAGGTGCCACTTACTTGGAAACCACCCTGACTGGTCGAGAGCGGATCGGGATCTCCAGCTGGAGCCAGACTCTGCTCGCCGTGGTGGATCGCATGCGACCATTCCGCGTTCCCGGTGCCGAGAGTGTCGTTCAGCTCATGGGTGGCGTCGGAAACTCATCAGTCCAAACCCAAGGCAATCGCCTCCTGACCGAATTCGCTCGACTAGTTGGGGCCACCGCTACCTTCGTCCCCGCTCCTGCCCTCGTCGGCAACAGGACGATGCGAGAGAGCTTGCTGAACGATGCGGCGATGGAATCCATCGCCAAGGACTGGGCGCATCTCACCATGGTGCTCGCTGGCATTGGCAGCCTCCCGCCGTCTCCGTTATTGCGCGCCAGCGGCAATGCGGCAGACCTCGCTGACCAAGACAGACTTCATGCTGCCGGCGCGGTCGGTGATGTCTGCCTTCGGTTTTTTGACTCTGCCGGCACACTCGTCCCTAGCGATCTCGATGATCGAGTAGTCGGCATCGACGCCGACACCCTGCGCAGGATCCCACGTCGTATTGGAATCGCTGGCGGCGAGAGCAAGCACAAAGCCATTCACGCGGCTGTCCGCGGCGGATGGGTCAATGTCCTGATCACCGACACAGGGGCGGCGGCCGCGCTGTTGCGGGGAAAAGCTCAGCGATGAATATGCGGCTGTAGCTGACGGGCCTCGTCCGCAAGATCAAGTACATAGTTGATTCCGCCTTGGCGCGTAACCGGTCACGTACCACTCAGATCGCGGCTTTCTCCTTGTTGCATCTGACCGGTTTCGGCGCTCCCCCATCCAGGACGCGATCGACAGCGTTTTGGATTTACATTCCATAGAATCTACATGCGATAGGGTCAATTATGGAGGTTGATTTGGTTGGGCTCTTTCGTGACCTGGTCCGCCTGGAAACCGACCTCTGGAACCGGGTGGACGCCCGACTTCGGCAGGAGCATGGTTTGCCGCTGGCGTGGTTGGAGGTCATGCAAGTGGTCAGCCTGACGCCAGGTTGCCGGGTCTTGGATGTCGCCGAGGCTCTGTTCATCACAGTCGGTGGGGCGAGCAAGGTGGTTGACAAGGTGCAAGCCGGCGGGTGGTGCAGGCGGCTCCCGAACCCCAGCGATGGTCGTTCTCATCTGCTTGCTCTCACCAAGAGTGGCGAGGGCCTGCTCGAAGCAGCCAACGTGACATTCGAGAAGGTTCTTACCGCCTATCTCGCGGCGGCAGCTCCGACTGGCGAACTCACAAGGCTGTCCGACACCTTGGGTCGATTGCGCCGACATCTGATCACTGCGGACCGGGCCAACGCGCCGAGAAACCGATGACGTCGCTCATGAAGGCGGTCGTGCTCGATGCACCAGGACCGCCGGAGGCTCTTCAGATCCGTGATGTCCCGATCCCAACTCCGCGGCTAGGCGAGGTGTTGATCAAGGTCGAGGCATTTGGCCTGAACCGGTCCGAGTTGCATACCCGACTCGGCCTCGCAGTGGGTGTCACGTTCCCCCGCGTGTTGGGGATCGAGGCGACGGGCACGGTGGCGGCATGTCCGGGCGGGGAGTTTCGAGTGGAGCAGCAGGTGGCCACGATGATGGGCGGGATGGGCCGCACGTTCGACGGCGGCTATGCCGAGTACACCTGTGTGCCGGCCCGGCAGGTGGTGCCGTTCACCAGCAACCTCGACTGGGCCACGTTGGGCGCGGTCCCCGAGATGTTGCAAACCGCCTATGGCTCGCTGACTATCGGGCTAGACGCCCAGCCGGGGCAGTCGATTCTGATCCGCGGCGGCACTTCGTCGGTGGGCATGGCGACCGCAGTGTTGGCCAGACGCCTCGACATGATCGTGCTGTCCACCACCCGAAACCCAGGCAAGATCGAGGCGCTGAGGAGAATCGGCGCCGACCACGTCCTGATCGATGACGGCCAGATCGCCGATCGAGTCCGAGACATCCTGCCCAGTGGAGTTGACACCGCCATCGAGCTTGTCGGCACCCCAACTCTGCCGGACACCCTTGCCGCGACCAGGGTGCACGGAGTGGTGTGCTTCACCGGGATGCTCTCCAACGTGTGGACCGTTTCTGACTTCTACCCGATCGATTACATTCCACGCGGGGTGCGGCTCACCGCCTACACCGGCGAGGCCGCCGATCTGTCGGCGGGGATCCTGCAGGAGTTCCTCGACACCGTTGCAGCGGGAGAGGCGGTCGTTCCGCTATACCGCGTTTACCACCTCGATGAGATCCAGCAGGCTCACGCCGAGATGGAGGCAGGCTCGGCCACTGGCAAGATCGTCGTCCTAACAGAGACCGGCAAGATGCCAACGCCTGAGGGAGACGGTTCAACAACTGAGGAGCAGTCATGACGATGTACAAAGTTGGCTACTTCGTCGGGAGCCTCTCGTCGAAGTCCATCAACCGCATACTGTCCAAGGCGCTCATCCGGCTGGCGCCCCATGATCTCGAGTTCAGCGAGATACCCATCGGCAACCTTCCGCTGTACAGCCCGGACTACGACGACAACTACCCATCCGAAGCCATGGCCTTGAAAGAAGCGATCGACCGATCCGACGCTCTCCTCTTCGTCACTCCCGAGTACAACCGATCCATCCCCGGTGCGTTGAAGAATGCGATCGACTGGGCGTCGCGGCCCTGGGGCCAAAACTCCTTCGACCACATTCCCGCCGCAGTGATTGGTGCATCCACTGGCGCGATCGGCACCGCGGTTAGTCAGCAAAGCCTGCGCGGTGTCCTCAGCTTCTGCAATGCCCGGCAGATGACCGCACCGGAGGCCTACATCAGATACACACCGGAGATCTTCACCGCTGGTGGTGAGGTCACCGACGACGCGATGGGGGCCTTTCTGGGCAACTTCATGAGCGAGTTCCGTATCCATCTCATGCGAGTGCTGACCGTCATCCCGCGACAGTAGCGGACGTCGCGAGACCTCCGATCAGCTCGTCACCAGACCTCGCGACTGCCTGGCCCGAGGCATCTAGCCATGCCCGCTGTGACGGTCCGCACAGCCGGCCACGCCATCGGTGTGTCTCAGCTACTGGTTTCCGTCCCGAGACCGCCTGCAGCTCGAAGTTGATCTTCGAGGTTGAACACCTCCGGGATGATCTCCCATGCTTCATCAGGAGCACCCTCGGTCTGGAAGAGTTCGGCCATGGCGGCCTGCCAGCGAGCGTTCACCTCGGTGCGAGCCACCCGCTCCTGGGCAGCGGCCAGGTCGTCTGCTTCGACGTAACCGATCAGTAGGCCGTCGTCGCGAAGGAAGAGCGAGTAGTTGCGCCAGCCGGCGTCGAGCAATGCTTTCAGCAGCTCGGGCCAAACGGCGCGGTGAGCCTCGCGATACTCCTCCAAACGATTGGGATCGACGTGGCCGAGCAGGCAAGACCGCGGCATCACTCACTCCTGTTCACGATGATCACCTCGAGAGTGCGCGGCCCGTGCACGCCCTCGACGCGGTTCAACTCGATGTCGCTGGTCGCACTGGGACCGCTGATCATGGTCAGCGGCCGGGTGCTTTCTAGCCGAGCTAATGCTTGCGGAACATCGGCAACGATCTGGTCAGGGAAGACCACACAGAGGTGGTAATCCGGAATGAGCGTGAGGACGCGCCGCCCCTGTCCCGGAGAGCCGTCCAAGATCAACGTGCCGGTTTCGGCGATAGCCACGGCGCAGCCGGTGATCACACCGTCGACATCGTCCAGTTGCGCGACGCTGAGCTGATCACCAGAGGACATACCGTCGGTCATCACCTCCTCGGCAATGTCTGCCGTCCAGGATGCGTCCAAGCCGGGAGCTACAACCACCGCACTGGCGCCACGTTCGGCGAGTGCAGCGGCGATGGTCGCACCAAGATCATCAACCGAGCACCGGCGTACCAGCGCTCGATAGTCCACCAACCGATCGATCAAGAGCTCGGTCAGCGCCTCGGCTGGCACGTCTGAAGTGGTCCGATAATCCCGGGTGATGTCTTCGTAGCCAAGCTTCGCTGGCGGTGCGGCGCGATGCGCGGTCGCGATCCGTGCCAACATCTCCTCGCGAGCGTTCACCGTTCTCCCCCATGCTCGGCGGCCCACCAATCGCGGAAAGTTTGCTTTGGTGGTCGGGCGAAGTCCCGCGCATCGGTCCACTGCTTCGCGAGCGGCAACGGAACCTCGCCAATCACACCGCGCTTGCGGCCGAGGATCCGGCCGAATCGCCCACTGCGGAGTGCGCGCGTCCAGCGCTTCGGGTCGCTCATCACCCAGGCGGCTGCCGCCATCGCCGAAGCCTCCGCGCTCGGCACCCGATGCTCGCTCGCGTAGGTCTCGGTGTGCTTAGCACGCAGATACACCAAGATCTCCGGAATGTTGATCTTGACCGGGCATACGTCATAGCAGGCGCCACACAGGGACGATGCGTACGGCAACGAGGCATTGTCCTCGATCCCGGTCAGTTGCGGCGACAAGATTGCGCCGATCGGGCCCGGATAGACCGACCCATACGCATGCCCGCCGGTCCGCTCGTACACCGGGCAGACGTTGAGGCAGGCGCTGCACCGGATGCAGTTCAGCGCATCCCGTCCCTCCGCATCGGCGAGCACCGCTGTCCGCCCGTTGTCGAGCAAGATCAAATGGAACTCCTGCGGGCCGTCGCCCCGCGTCACGCCGGTCCACATCGACGTGTAGGGGTTCATCCGCTCACCCGTCGACGACCGGGGCAGCAGCTGCAGGAAGACCTCCAAGTCCTGCCAGCGCGGGACGAGCTTCTCGATTCCCATGATCGTGATCAAGGTGTCGGGCAACGTGAGGCACATCCGGCCGTTGCCCTCGGACTCGACCACCCCGAGCGTTCCAGTCTCGGCAATCCCGAAGTTCGCGCCGCTGATCGCCACCTTGGCGGAAAGAAACTTGCGCCTCAGGTGCTGGCGAGCCGCGGCGGCGAGCGCCGACGGCTCATCGGTAAGCGTCGCGTCGACCTCGGCCATTTCGCGTAGGAAGATCTCTCGGATCTCCGCCCGGTTGCGGTGGATCGCCGGCACCAGGATGTGCGAAGGCTTGTCATGACCGAGCTGCACGATCAGCTCCGCCAGGTCGGTTTCGAGCGCAGCGATGCCGACAGCTTCCAGCGCCTCATTGAGCCCGATTTCCTGAGTGGCCATCGATTTGACCTTGACTACCTCGTCCACGCCCTTGCCGCGAACGAGATCGATCACTTTTGCGTTGGCCTCAATGGCGTCCCGAGCCCAATGCACTACCCCGCCGCGGGCGGTGACCGCGGCTTCCAACTGGGCGAGGTAATCCGGCAGATGCGCCATGGTGTGCACCTTGAGCTGGCGGCCCGCTTCGCGCAGCCCCTCCCAGTCGGGCAGTTCCGCAACGACTTGCGCCCGCTTGCTTCGAATGGTTGTTGTCGCATTACCGAGGTTGCGCCGCAACTGGGTGTCTGCGAGGGCTCGTCGGGCGGCGGCCGGGAACTTTTCTTCGCCGCGAAGATTGCCCACCCCGCGCGGTGCAAGTGGCGGCATGGTCGGGAGTCCCAGCATCACCGGCGTGCTCACAGCACCAGAGCTTTCTCACGAGTGGCCGCGAGGATCTGCGCCAGGTGCATGGTCTTGGCACCGGCCCGGAGCCGGGACAGACCGCCACCGATGTGCATCAGGCAGGAACTGTCACCGGCGGTGCAGATCTCCGCACCGGTGTCCAAGACATTGCGCATCTTGTCGGCGAGCATGGCAGTCGAGGTGTCGGAGTTCTTGATCGCGAACGTGCCACCAAACCCGCAGCACTGATCAGCTGCCGGTAACTCGACCAGCTCGAGCGCCTCGACGGCGCGAAGCAGCTGGATCGGCTTGTCCGCAACGTGCAGCATCCGCAGTGAATGGCAGGTCGGGTGGTAGGTCACCCGGTGCGGGAAGTAAGCGCCGACATCGATGATCTTCAGCACATCGACCAGGTACTCCGAAAGCTCGTACGTCTTGGCGGCTACGGCCTCGACGCGCTCGACCAGTGCCGGTGAGCCGAACCGTTTCGCGATCATCACATGCTGGTGACGCACCGAGCCGACGCACGAGCCCGAGGGAGCCACGATCGCGTCGTACAAGTCGAAAACCTCGGCGAACCGCTCGACCAGGGGCAGCGCCTGTTTCTGGTAGCCGGTGTTGACGTGCATCTGGCCGCAGCAGGTTTGTTCGGCCGGGAACTCGACGACCTGTCCCAGCCGTTCGAGGACCCGAACTGTCGCCTTTCCCACTTCGGGAAACAGGGCATCGGCGAGGCAGGTGATGAACATCGCGGTTCTCATCGGCACCTCGTCAGCTGTCAGTGCGGTTGGTACTCGGCTGGTGGAAAGGTCTTTGCAACCAGCGCCCGCAGTTCGGCAAGGTCTCCCTGCACAAGCCCGGCCGCGCGGCCTTGGATCAACACATTACCGACGGCGGTTGCCTCAACCGGACCAGCCAGCACGCGCCGCCCGGTACGGTTCGCAGTCAGCTGGCACAGCAGCGTGTTCTGGCTGCCGCCACCCACAATGTGCACGGTGTTGATCTTCTTGCCGCTGAGCCGCTCGGCATCATCGATCGCGATCGCGTACGCCTCGGCGAGGCTCTCCAGAATGCTGCGGCAGAGCACAGCCGGTGAGTCGGGCGCCGTCACGCCTGCTTCAGCAAAAAGCGCGGCAATCCGCTTGGGCATGTCGCCGGGCGGCAGCAGGCTGGGGTGGTTTGCGTCGAAGATCGGCACCGGCGTAGTGATGGCGGCGGCCTGCTCCAACACGCTGGTGAGCTCCACGGATTGCCCTTCGCGCTGCCAGGTGCGGATGGACTCGCTCAGCAGCCACATGCCCATCACATTGCGCAGGTAGCGGATCTTCCCGTCGACGCCGCCCTCGTTGGTGAAGTTGGCCTCGCGGCTGTCCTCGGTCAGCACTGGGCGGTCCAACTCCACACCGACAAGCGACCACGTGCCGGACGACACGTACGCGGCCCCAGGCTCCGTCATGGGCACCCCGACCACGGCTGAGGCAGTGTCGTGCGACCCGACGGCGATCACATTCAACGCCTGGGACCCACCAACCTCTTCTCTCACTTTGTCGCTCAGGGAGCCGATTCGCGACCCGGGATCGACCAATGGCGGGAACAGCGAGCGCGGCAGGCTCAACTTGTCGATCAAGGTCGCGTTCCAGCTCCCGGTCATGATGTCGAGCAGGCCGGTGGTGGAGGCGTTCGTGCGCTCGACCACCTTTTCACCGGTGAGCCAGAATCCCAGTAGGTCGGGGATCATCAGCATCCTGGTCGTGTCATCGACTATCCCGGCTTCATGATCGACAGCCAGCTGGTAGACCGAATTGAACGGCTGAAACTGCAGTCCGTTCGTCGCGTAGAGGGTGGCATGATCAGCGATCTTGTGCACCAGCGCGACCCCGCGCGCAGTCCGCTCGTCGCGGTAGTGGAATGGGTTGTTGATCAAGCCGTCGCCGCTCAGCAACCCGTAATCGACGGCCCAGGAGTCAATGCCGATGCCAGCCAGGTCGGGCTGCGCTCCAATGGCCTTACGCAATCCCACGAGGACATTCCTATAGAGCTCGAGGATGCTCCAGTGCAGCCCGTCTGTGATCAGCACAGGGTCGTTGGGAAAGCGATGCACCTCCTCAACGCTCAGCTGGTCTGGGCCGAGGTGCCCGAGCATCACCCGGCCACTGGTGGCGCCAAGATCAACCGCGGCCACCCACCCGCTGGTCATTGCGTGCCCCTCGACAGGCGCCGTCCTGAGCTTGTCGAAGGGCTCAGGGCACATGCGCGGGCAGATACCCCGACTGAAGGCATCACCTCAGGAAGGCGGCGGCGACGCCGGCGTCGACGGGAATGTGCAGGCCGGTGGTGTGACTCAGATCAGCCGAGCAGAGCACGAATACAGCGTTGGCGACATTCTCCGGCAGCACTTCGCGCTTCAGCAGCGTCCGAGAAGCGTAGTACTTACCCAACTCCTCCTCCGGTACCCCGTAGACCGCGGCGCGCTTAGCCCCCCAGCCGCCGGCGAAGATGCCGGACCCGCGGACCACGCCGTCGAGATTGATGCCATTCACCTTCACCCCGTGCTCGCCCAGCTCCGCCGCGAGCAATCGCACTTGATGCGCCTGGTCGGCCTTGGTGGCTGAGTAAGCGATGTTGTTCGGGCCGGCGAAGAGCGAGTTCTTGCTGGAGATGTAGACGATGTCACCGCCGAGCTTCTGCTCGATCAACGCC